>JBQTKC010000086.1:0-16381 GCA_052386575.1 Beijerinckiaceae bacterium | reverse complement strand
CTTGCCGAAGGCCAGCCCGTAAAGATGCAGGTCGTCGATACGCCAAAGGGCCGCGAGGCCTTGTCCATCGCGCTCGACTGAGCGTTCGCGGCGCCGCGCAACCGGAGGCGCTTTGGAAATCGCGAAGGGAAGCGAGAAGCAAGTCGCCCCCTGACGGGCCTTGGTTTGAGCATGCGCCGTGTCGTCACCCACGCCGTACGGCGGCGGGAAACTTCCGCCGGACCAGCTCGGCGCGTTCCGGCGCAACGCGAACCCGGACCTGAAGGGCGCCGTCCGCCGCCGTGCTCTTGTGCATGATTTCGGCATTTTCGTGCAGCCAGTGTAGTCCCGCGCCATTGGCCAGATCGAGCACAATTTCGAAAATAACCCGGCCGCTTGCGAGCCGTGTTTCAATCGCAGCACGAAGTTCGTCGAGGCCCTGCCCCGTCAACGCCGAAACCATGACCGGGTTCCCGGGCGAAAGCCGCATTGCGCCACGCCGTGCGGCAAGCGCGGCTTCGTCCAAGAGATCGCATTTGTTCCATACCTCCATGAGGCGGCGATCAGTGGCGGGATCGATGCCGAGACCGGCGAGGATGGCGTCCACATCGGCGCGCTGCGCGTCAGTGTCTTCATGCGCGATATCGCGGACATGCAAAATGACGTCCGCTTCAAGGACTTCCTCAAGAGTCGCCCGGAAAGCCTTGATAAGCATTGTTGGCAAGTCGGAAATAAAGCCGACGGTATCGGAGATGATGATTCGGCCGCCATGCGGCAGCACGATGCCGCGCAAGGCCGGATCGAGGGTCGCGAAAAGCATGTCTTCGGCGATGACCCCCGCCTCCGTCAGCCTATTGAAGAGACTGGATTTTCCCGCATTCGTGTAGCCGACGAGCGCGACAATCGGATAAGGCACGGCCCGGCGGCTTTGGCGATGCAGGGTGCGCGTCCGCTTGACTCCTTCGAGGTCGCGTTCGATGCGGGTCATCCGCTCCTCGATACGGCGGCGGTCGGCCTCTATCTGGGTTTCGCCCGGACCGCCGAGGAAGCCAAAACCGCCGCGCTGACGCTCTAGATGAGTCCAGGACCGCACCAGCCGCGATTTTTGATAGGCGAGATGGGCATGCTCGACCTGCAGCGCGCCTTCTCGTGTCCGCGCCCGGCGGCCAAAAATTTCGAGAATGAGTCCGGTGCGATCGATGACCTTGGTTGCAAGCTCGGTCTCGAGATTGCGCTGCTGCACCGGCGACAAGGCGCAATCCATGACGGCTAGATCGATCGCTTCGGCGCTGACCAGAGCCGCGAGTTCCGCGACTTTGCCTTTGCCGAGGTAACTCGCGGGCCGGATTTGCGCAAGCGGAGCGATTTGCACCCCTACAATCTCTACGCCGATCGCCTGGGCCAGCCCCACCGCTTCGGCAAGACGTGCGTCCTGCGAGCGCCCGCGCGCTGCTTTGGAGGACGCCGCGAGCTCCATTTTGCGGCGTCCGCCGGTGTCGAGATAAGGGCCGACCACCAGTGCGCGAGCAGGTGTCTCGTTAGCTGGTCCGCCGCCGCCTTTGGAGTGCGGGCCGGCGTTCAGCGGCGATTTTGTACCGTTGGCAAGGACGCCGATGCAAAACTCTCCATCTCTCGATCAAAATGCCCGCCGCGATGGCGATGGCGCGTTGCCCAGAAAGGATTGCCGGGATGCTCTCCAAATCATTCGCCGCGGAACGGGTTCCAGGCTTGGCGAAATTATCCTATGGCCCGGCGTGCCCTGCCTCTATCCGGGCTCTGGTCATCGGCCTCTATCTCGATGCCAGCCGGCGCCGAGTCGCCAGGCTCGAACATCTGAATCGGCTGTCCGGGCATGATTGTCGATATGGCATGCTTATAGACGAGCTGGGAATGCCCGTCGCGGCGAAGCAATACGCAAAAATTATCGAACCAGGTGACGACACCTTGCAGCTTGACGCCGTTGACCAGGAAGATCGTGAGAGGAACCTTGTTCTTACGGACAAAATTGAGAAAAGTATCCTGGAGATTTTGTGGCCGCTCCCCTCCCATGTTCCAGTATCCTTTTTTGTTCTTGGCGCCGTGGCCAGCGCATTTGCTCCTAAACGCCACTGGTGCCGGTTGGCTAGTTTGCCCATGGACCGCTTAGCATATATGATCTCTTTCAACGCATTCAACTCGAAGCCGTGGGGACGCCAGGGCAATCGGGTGAAACACCTCATCCCTCGCCCTCATGCTGAGGAGGCGGCGAAGCCGCCGTCTCGAAGCACGTGGGCGGGGGTCAAACGCGCGGACTACGGCTCCCTCGTCCTTCGAGACGGCCCCTTCGGGGCCTCCTCAGGATGAGGGGACCTTTCACCACGTGACGCCGCCGATCATATTAGACCAAAAGGTGGTGCCGCAAGCCCTACTTTTGATCATTGCCGTCAGGAATTAAAGTTAGCATGAATAGCCAGCCGCGAGGTTAGTAGGATCGCGGGGCGGCGGCATGAAAAATCGCCCGCAATTTCGATGCGACCGGTCCGGGAATCCCCGCGCCGATCGCGCGCCCGTCGATGCGCACAACCGGCATAATGAGCGTCGTTGCTCCAGTAATGAAGGCCTCCCGCGCGGCAAACGCTTCTTCGAGGCTAAATTTTCTTTCTTCAAATTTCAGACCTTCCGCCGCGATGATCTCGATCAGCGTGGTCCTGGTGATGCCGCGCAGGATGGAATGATCGAGCGGACGCGTGACGACAACGCCGGCCTTGCTGATGATCCAAGCGTTCGATGCCGCCCCTTCGGTGACCATGCCCAGCGAATCGACAAGCCAGGCCTCATAGGCGCCGCGCTCACGCGCGAGTTCGCGCGCAAGAACATTGGGAAGCAGGGAAATCGACTTGATATCGGACCTCTTCCAACGAAGGTCGGGAGTGGAAATGACGCTGATGCCCTTGCACGCGATGATTTCGCTCCTTTCGGGATCGGCCTTGCGCGCCGTGACGACCAGACTCGGGCGCGTGGGCTTTTGCGGAAAGACGTGGTCGCGTGGCGCCACCCCGCGCGTCACCTGCACATAGACGTAGCCGTCCTCGACCTTGTTCCGCGCCATGACCTCGCGGACCACCACCTTGAGAGCGCCCTCCCCTAAAGGCGCGGCGATTTGCAATTCCGCGAGCGAATAGGCGAGCCGCTCGAAATGGCGCCTCTCGTCGATCAAGGCGCCGCGAAAGACCTCGCACACTTCGTAGACGCCATCGGCGAATTGGTAGCCGCGGTCTTCGATATGAACCAAGGCGTCGCGGTGCAAGACATACCGGCCATTGACATAAGCGACCCTGCTCATGCGCGCTCCCGACCTCGACGAAGAAGAATTACCCGCGGTTCCGCGGCCAAAGGAACGTGGCGGCCGCCATGGAGCGTGGCGAGAGCCGGGCCTCGCGAATTCAAGCGAGGTCACGGCTTTGCGCTAGCGTCATGCCGGTGGCGGCGGCGCGCGTCAAGCCGCTTTCGCCGAAGTGTCAGTGGCGGCCGAACGACCAGCCGCAAGCCATTTTTGCCGGGCCTGGGGTTGTTGAACGAGCGCGGCACATCACATGACAAAGGGGCCGGTGAACCCGCGGGGCCATAATCTAGACACTCTGTGGGCCAAAGCCTTCGGCTTTACACCCCCTGCTCCAGCCGCGCTGGCTGGTTCAGGCTGCTAAAAACCAGAGGCTTGGAGAGGAGGCGCTTGTGGCGAACGCAAACGAGATTGAACGTGCCCTTACCGGTGCGATCGGGAAGCGAATGCTGGAGGGAAGCGGCAAGCTGAGCAAGGTTGCGACCGTCGATGGCATCGTCCAGGTCACGTTCGCGGGTGTAACCGATGATGCACATGTGTTCGACACGCTCAGTGGCGCGTTGCTCGATTTGCGCATCCAATTGGAGGTCGTGCCCGACCTCGATGTGAAAATCCGGCGAAAGTAACGCTCCTTGAAACAGCCTGAGACCCGCACCTGCGAGGAGGGGGCTCATCCGAACTGGCGGCGGGCACGGCACCAATCCCCCGCCCCCGGCCGGTGGACCGAAAGCTTGGCGCAATTTAATAGGTCGCGCTGGAAATATCTGCCGGGACCTTGCAAAAGGACCTCCGCAGATTTGGTCTCATTGTAGCACGAGATTGTCCGCGCCAGGCTCAGAAGCTCGCGCGGCCGCTGCTGACCACGAGACCGACCGTCTCCTGGCGGAAGCGCTTCATATACTCGGTCCGGATCGCTTGAAGCTTCTTGTAAGCGTCCTTGGTCGGCTGGATCACGATCTCGACGACCGTGGAGACTTCGGAAACGACCTGGTGAGATTTTCGCTCGAGCCACTGGCCTTGCCCGACTAGGACGGTGAGGCCTTCCGGGAAGCGCGGCGTAACGGAGGTTTTAAGGAAATCCTGCCACTCGCTTTCCGCCACGGTTCCGCCGCCGGGGATCGAATGGCCGAAGAAAAGCTGCGCCGTGGCCCTCTCGGCACCCTTGATCCAGCCGCAGGCGCCGGCAAGGGCGGGAAGCGGGGCGAGAACCGTGAAAGCGGCTATCACGGCAAGGCGCGGGCATAGGTTCATCGCGGTCCCAATCCGAATGAATTGCCGCGGCCAACGGAGTGCATCTGCCGACTCTCCTCTCGCCGACCTCCGCTTCAACGACGGCCTAAAAGCAAAGTATCAAGCGCTGATATCCGCCGCAATCCCCAGGCCGCCATGATCGCGGCATGCGCAAACTCATCTTCAGCGTTCGGTACCCCTTTAAACGTAATCAATTGGGGTTTCGCGGGAATCCCCTTTGTATTCACATTCTCCCAAATCTCGTCTACGGAGACAACCGAGTGTGGAACGCCAATGGTTTTGGCTTCCGCGTCGGGCCGCACACCAGCCAAAGGCCGGGAGCGCGGCCCGTTTTGCGTGTTCTGACGAGACAAAATGCCCAAGCGGACGGATATTTCGACGATCCTGATCATCGGGGCCGGGCCGATCATCATCGGCCAAGCTTGCGAATTCGATTATTCCGGCACCCAGGCCTGCAAGGCGCTGCGCGAAGAGGGATATCGAATCGTCCTCGTCAATTCCAATCCGGCGACGATCATGACCGATCCGGACATGGCCGATCGCACTTATCTTGAGCCTATCACGCCGGAAATCGTCGCCAAGGTCATCGCAAGAGAGCGCTACGCCGTTCCGGGCGGCTTTGCGCTGTTGCCGACCATGGGCGGCCAGACCGCGCTCAATTGCGCGCTCTCCTTGAACAAAATGGGGGTGCTCGAAAAATTCGAGGTGGAAATGATCGGCGCCAGCGCCGCGGCAATCGACATGGCCGAGGATCGCAAGCTTTTTTGCGAGGCGATGACCCGCATCGGCCTTGCGACGCCGCGCTCGCATCAGATCAAAACCTTGCCGCAAGCGCTTGCCATCCTCGACGGCATTGGGCTCCCCGCGATCATCAGGCCGTCTTTCACGATGGGCGGGACCGGCGGCGGCATTGCCTACAACAAGGCGGAATACATCGAAATTGTCGAGCGCGGCATCGACGCCTCGCCGACGAACGAGGTTCTGGTCGAGGAAAGCGTGCTTGGCTGGAAGGAATTCGAAATGGAGGTTGTCCGCGACAAGGCGGACAATTGCATCATCGTCTGCTCGATCGAAAACATCGACCCGATGGGCGTGCACACCGGCGATTCGATCACCGTCGCCCCGGCGCTGACCTTGACCGACAAGGAATATCAGACCATGCGCGACGCCGCGCTCGCGGTGTTGCGCGAGATCGGCATCGAGACCGGCGGCTCCAACGTGCAATTCGCGGTCAATCCAAGGGATGGCCGCATGATCTTGATCGAGATGAATCCCCGCGTCTCGCGCTCCTCGGCGCTGGCCTCCAAGGCAACCGGTTTTCCAATCGCCAAGGTCGCGGCGAAACTTGCCGTTGGATACACCTTGGACGAGATCGCCAATGATATTACCGGCGGCGCGACACCTGCGTCCTTCGAACCTTCGATCGACTATGTCGTGACCAAAATCCCGCGTTTCGCGTTTGAAAAATTTCCCGGTGCCGAGCATATCCTGACGACCGCGATGAAATCGGTCGGCGAGACAATGGCGATCGGCCGGACTTTTGCCGAAAGCCTGCAAAAAGGATTGCGTTCGCTCGACACCGGGTTGGATGGTCTCGACGAAATCGAAATCGAGGGGCTGGGGCTTGGCGATGATATGAACGTGCTTCGGGCCGCCCTGGGGCGCCCTACCCCCGACCGGTTGCTTGTGGTCGCGCAAGCGCTCCGGCACGGCATGCCGGTCGGCGTCATTTACGAGGCCTGCGGCATCGATCCCTGGTTCATCGCGCGCGTGGCGGAAATTCTCGATCTCGAAGCCGCAGTGCGCGCGCATGGGTTACCTTGCGATGCCTGCAACCTTCGGATGCTGAAGGCGGCGGGTTTTTCCGATGCGCGTCTTTCCAGTCTTGCCGGCGTGCCCGAAGCGAAGGTGTCCGCCCTGCGCAAAAGGCTCGGCGTGCGGCCGGTATTTAAGCGGATCGATACCTGCGCGGCGGAATTTTCCTCGCCCACGGCCTACATGTATTCGACCTACGCGCCGCCGTTTGGCTTGGCGCCTGCTTGCGAATCGCATCCAACGGAGGCCAAGAAAATCGTCGTCCTGGGCGGCGGTCCGAACCGGATCGGGCAAGGCATCGAGTTCGATTATTGCTGTTGTCATGCGAGTTTCGCGCTGCGCGAGGCGGGTTTCGAAACAATCATGATCAACTGCAACCCCGAGACGGTCTCGACCGATTACGACACATCGGACCGGCTCTATTTTGAACCCCTGACCGCCGAGGATGTGCTTGAGATCCTTGCCAAGGAAGGCGAGGCGGGCGAGCTCAAGGGCGCGATCGTCCAATTCGGCGGCCAGACGCCGCTCAAACTTGCCCATGCGCTTGAGCAGGAGGGCATCGCCATTCTCGGGACGTCTGTCGATTCGATCGATCTCGCCGAGGATCGCGATCGTTTCAAGCGGCTCCTCGACAAGATCGGCCTAAAGCAGCCGAAGAACGGTATCGCCTATTCGGTCGAGCAATCGCGCATTGTTGCCTCCGATCTCGGCCTCCCCCTCGTCGTGCGTCCATCGTATGTGCTGGGCGGGCGGGCGATGGCGATTATTTTCGACCAAGCGGCGTTCGACGATTATCTGCTGGGCACCCTTCCGGGCCTCGTTCCCGCCGAAATCAAGGCACGCTATCCAAATGACAAAACCGGGCAAATCAATACCGTGCTCGGCAAAAACCCCCTTCTGTTCGACCGCTATTTGTCGGATGCCATCGAGATCGACGTCGACGCGCTTTCGGATGGCCGTCACGTGTTCGTCTGCGGCATCATGGAACACATCGAGGAGGCCGGAATTCATTCCGGCGACAGCGCCTGTTCGTTGCCGCCGCGCTCGCTTGCGCGAGATACAATCGCCGAACTCGAAGCGCAGACCAAGAAGCTCGCCCTTGCGCTGGGGGCCGGCGGTCTGATGAATGTTCAATATGCGTTGAAGGACGGCGAAATCTACGTGCTGGAAGTCAACCCGCGCGCGGCGCGGACGGTTCCGTTCGTCGCCAAGGTGATCGGCGTGCCGATTGCCAAGATCGGGGCGCGAATCATGGCCGGGGAAAGTCTTTCGAGTTTCGGATTACGGCCGGCGAATTTCGATCATATCGGCGTCAAGGAATCGGTATTTCCGTTTGCCCGTTTTCCCGGCGTCGATACCGTGCTCGGGCCAGAAATGCGCTCGACCGGCGAGGTCATTGGCCTCGATCGTTCGTTTCCGGTCGCTTTCGCCAAGAGCCAGCTCGGCGGCGGCACGAATGTTCCAAAGACTGGCACCGTCTTCGTTTCGGTGCGCGACATCGACAAGCCGCGCGTGCTCGAAACCGCGCGATTGCTGGCCGGGCTCGGCTTCAAGATCGCTGCCACCGGCGGCACCGCGCGCTATCTTAATGGCGAGGGCGTCAAGACGCAGCGCGTCAACAAGGTTTCGGAAGGAAGGCCGCATGTCGTCGACTTGATCAAAAACGGCGAGATCCAGCTTGTGCTCAATACGACCGAAGGCGCGCAAGCCCTCGCCGATTCGCGGTCGTTGCGCCGTGCCGCTCTCTTGCATAAGGTGCCCTATTATACGACACTTGCCGGCGCGATCGCCGCGTCGCAGGGAATTCGGGCCTATCTTGCCGGCGACCTGGAAGTTCGCGCGCTACAGGATTATTTTGACTAAAGCGCGGCTGGGCTTGCGTGGAGGACACGATCGCGGATTGGCGAAACACTCTTGCAGCCGGTATCGGGAAGGTGTCAGTTACCGTCTGGGCGTGGGAACTAAGCATTTTTCGCAAGCGCCGCCCGAAACCGGCATTGGACTTAAAGCGAAGGCACCGCCATAGGACAAGCACCAGGACAAGCGGAATTGCGCCCGGACCAAAACCGGCGAGTCTCGAATTCAGAGCGAATTGAGAGAATGGAGAGAATGATCTTTGCAATTGGAAATTGGTTTCCTAGTTAGGATCAGGCCAAACCAAGCGCGTGGGCATGACCGGCGCATAAGCCCGGTCACGTTCCAGCCGCGGACTAAACGGCAGACGTGAAAGAGTGATGAGCATGGACAAGTTTCCCATGACGGCGGGGGGCTACTCCGCCCTCGAAGAGGAGTTGAAGCGGCGCCAGCAAGTCGAGCGCCCGCGCATCATCCAAGCGATTGCCGAAGCGCGTATGCATGGCGACTTATCCGAGAATGCCGAATATCATGCCGCCAAGGACGCGCAAGCCTTGAATGAAGGGCGCATCGCCGAGCTCGAAGATAGATTATCGCGCGCCGAGGTTATCGATGTCTCAAAACTCTCCGGCAACACGATCAAGTTCGGCGCGACGGTGACGCTCGTCGACGAGGACACGGACGAAAAGAAGACATACCAAATTGTCGGCGAAAGCGAAGCCGATGTGAAGGCCGGTCGAGTCTCGATCACCTCACCGACCGCACGCGCCTTGATTGGCAAGAAACCCGGCGATTCCGTAGAAGTGCTTACGCCGGGCGGCGGCAAGAGCTATGAGATCCTAAACGTCGCTTTTCAGTGACGGATAGCGCGCCAAGGCGGCGATGGAGCTCGGTTCGTGCCAAAGAGACGCTACCGCTGCCGCCAAGGCAGCCGCGTTTCGCGCCCGCGACGAGGCCGAAAAATCGGGCGCGAGCCGCGCCGGTTCGAGCGTCAATGGCGGGGCGTTCCCCTTCCTTCTGGCTAAAAACGTAGCCGGGCATTACAGGGACTTCAGTTGCGGGGCCGTGGGTCAACCGGCCGGCTGGCGGGTCAAGTGGCGCGCGCGGATTTTTCGCGCTAATGCCCCGATGTCGAAAAACCCGATGTAGAATAATCCGGCCGCGCTAGAGCAGGACAACCTGCATCAGGGGGATCGCATTTGAAATAGGGTTGACTCAAGCGAATTTGGTTGCGCGATGTTCGCGAATCGATTCTAGCCATGAGCGGACAGAACGCAGCGGCTGGAGGCGCGGATGGAAGGATTGGCGGCGTGTTTTGCGGATTTGGAGGATCCTCGCGACCTCCAACGCCGGCAAGCACGACCTCATCGAGATCGTCCTCATCGCCCTGTGCACGGTCATGTGCGGCGGCGAGACCGCCTGCGACATGGCCATGTTCGCCCGCGAGAAGGAAGCGTTCCTGCGCGAGTTCCTCAAGCTCGAGAACGGGCCGCCGAGCCACGACACCCCTGAGCTGCCGAAGGGCTCGCGGGTGTTCCGGCTGCTTGATCCCGAGGAGTTCCGCCTGTGCTTCGAGAAGTTCATGTTCAAGTTCGCGCAGGCGTGCGGCGGAGTGATCGCCATCGACGGCAAGGTGTTGCGCCGCTGCTTCGACAAGGCCAGCGCTCTGTCGCCGCTGCATATGGTCTCGGCCTGGGGCTGCGACCGGCAAACGGTGCTGGCGCAGATCGCCATCGAGGCCAAGTCGAACGAGATCACCGCCGTTCCCAAGCTGCTCAAGCTGTTGACCCTTAAGGACGCCATCGCCACCGTCGACGCCGTCAACTGCCAGCGCGCGATCGCTAAAGCCAGATCCTCGATCAAGGCGGCAACTACGCCTTCGCGCTCAAGGGGCAATCAGGGCACGCTGCACGACGACGTGAAGCTGTTCCTCGACGATCCAAGGACCAAGCCTGCGACGCAGGATACGACCGTGCAAGCCGGCCACGGCCGCATCGAGACGAGAACCGTTTCCATCTCGACCGGCATCGGTTGGCTGCAGGAGCAGCATCATTGGCCGGGTCTTCAGGCGGCCGGCAAGGTCGCGCGGATACGGGAAACTGGTGATAAAATCTCAACAGAGATAGCCTATTACCTCTTCAGCTGGCCAGTCGAGGCGCCGCGCGCCAACGAGGTGGTGCGCCAGCATTGGGGCGTGGAGAATCGTCTGCATTGGCGCCTTGATGTGACCATGAACGAGGACGCGGCGCGCAACCGCCTGGGCAACGGCCCGCACAATCTTGCGATCCTCCGCCACATGGTGCTGAACGCGATGAGCCGCGACAAATCCAAAATCTCGCTGCGCGGAAAGTTCAAGAAAGCCGCCTGGAACGAGCAGTATCTGAGGGAACGCCTGGCCAATTCTTGAAATGCGATTGCCCTGAACCTGCTCCAGCGTTTGGATTCCGAGCCAGCCGCACTCGCCACAAGACAGCGGATTTCGGCCCGGCCTCGGCCTCTGCCCGGCTCGGACCGGCCAGCATGGCCTTCAACTGTTCGCTCGCACGAAACTTGGTTCCGATCTCCCCCGCGCCTGATTGATGTTCGCCACGGTTTGCGCGTCCACTTGCCGGTCGGGGCAGCAACGATGCCTTCGGTCTTCATGCAGACGAATTCATCGCCGGCGCGCGTGGTGGGGTAATCGTCCGTGCCCGCCACGGCGAGCGGCGCGGCAAGGACCGCAATGCAAGCGGCGGCGGCCGTCACGGCGTTCGTTCAATCCGGACGGGAACCTGGGGAATGGCTGTGCCCCGGCATCCCGGACTAAGGACCGTCGATTCCTGCCGGCGCGCCGCTGCGTCCGCCGTGACGCCGTGCCGCCAAATGATTGATCAAAATGCCCCGGTTCACTTACAGCAGCACGATCACACCATATACTGCCCGCCATTGATGGTGAGAGTCGCGCCGGTAATGAAGCCGGACTCTTCGGACACGAGAAAAACCACGCAGCGGGCGACTTCTTCCGGTTCGCCGAGGCGGCGCATGGGAATGTGCGGCAGGACGGACTTTTCCAAAACCTCGGCCGGAACCGCCTTGACCATATCGGTCGCGATATAGCCGGGGCAAATGGTATTGACCGTGATTCCCTTGCCCGCGTTTTCCTGGGCGAGCGATTTGGTGAATCCTATGTCGCCCGATTTCGAGGCGGTGTAATTGGTCTGGCCGACCTGGCCCTTCTGACCGTTGATGGATGAGATATTGACGATCCGGCCGAAGCCGCGTTCGCGCATGCCCTCGATCACCGGGCGGGTCATGTTGAAAAGCGAATTCAAATTGGTGTTGATGACCTCGTGCCATTGCTCCGGCGTCATTTTGTGGAACATGGTGTCGCGGGTGATCCCCGCATTATTGACGAGGATATCGACCGGCCCGATTTCGTGGCCGATTTTGGCGAGCCCGTCGGCGCAGGCCTTGTAGTTCGACACATCCCATTTGTAGACCGCGATGCCCGTCTCCGCCTTGAATTTGGCCGCCGCTTCGTCGTTCCCCGCATAGTTCGCGGCGACCGTGTAACCCGCCGTCCGCAACGCCTTGCAGATGGCGGCACCAATCCCGCGCGTGCCGCCGCTGACTACCGCTACCTTGGCCATGATTCCCGCCCTTGTGGTTTTTTGATTACGCCCAGTTTATTGCCTCGATTTGCGCCGCGCTAAAACTGCCGGTTACCGCTCGACGGTGAGGGCAATCCCCATGCCGCCGCCGATGCACAGCGTGGCGAGGCCCTTTTTTGCGCCCCGGCGCCGCATTTCGTGGAGGAGCGTGACGAGGACCCGCGCGCCGGACGCGCCAATCGGATGCCCTATCGCGATCGCCCCGCCGTTGACATTGACGATTGCCGGATCCCAGCCCATGTCCTTGTTGACCGCCAGCGCCTGCGCCGCAAAGGCTTCGTTGGCCTCGACGAGATCGAGGTCCTTGACCTTCCAGCCGGCCTTGTCGAGTGCCTTGCGCGAGGCCGGGATGGGACCGGTGCCCATGATCGCCGGATCGACCCCGGCGGTGGCCCAGGAGGCGATGCGGCCGAGCGGCGTCAGCCCGCGCACGGAGGCGTCCTTGGCGCTCATCAAGACCACGGCCGCCGCGCCGTCATTGATGCCCGACGCGTTGCCCGCGGTTACCGTGCCGTCCTTGGCAAAGGCCGGTTTCAACTTGGCGAGCCCGTCGAGAGTCGTGCCCGGCCTGATATATTCGTCCGTATCGACCACGATATCGCCCTTCCGGCCGCTGATGGTGAAAGGGACGAGCTCCTCCTTGAACCGGCCCGCTTTTTGCGCCGCCTCGGCCTTGTTTTGCGAAGCCAGCGCGAATTGGTCCTGCTCAAGCCGGCTCAACTGCCATTTCGCCGCGATATTCTCGGCCGTCTGCCCCATGTGGTAGCCGTTGAATACATCGGTCAGGCCATCGCGGATCATGGAATCGACGAATTTGAGATCGCCCATCTTGGTACCCGCGCGCAAATGGGCGCCATGCTGAGACAGCGACATGCTCTCCTGGCCGCCGGCGGCAACGATTTTGGTGTCGCCATTCGCGATCTGCTGCATGCCGAGCGCGACCGCGCGCAGGCCCGAGCCGCACACTTGGTTGAGCCCAAAGGCCGTCTTGTCCTGCGGAATGCCTGCCTTGATCGCCGCCTGACGGGCCGGGTTCTGGCCCTGGTTCGCGGTCAGGACCTGGCCAAGGATCACTTCGTCCACCTCGCCCGCATCGACCTCGGCTCGAGCGAGCGCCGTCTTGATCGCGGCGGCGCCAAGCTCATGCGCGGGCGTGGCGGCAAACGCGCCGTTGAAAGACCCCACCGCGGTACGCGCCGCGCTCACGATAACAATATCACCCGCCATTTGGTATTCTCCTTGACACTTTACGGCAACATGCGCGCCATGAGTTTTTCTGTTACGCTAGCACGTACCATGGCCGCGAGGGAGCCAAGGTTCCAGTTGTGGTATCATACTGGATGCAATTTTAGCGAATTTGCAACGGTTTTTGGCTGCGGTGTTATCCTTATATCCTTATAGTAAGTACTAACGCAAACGGCCGCGCGGCCTCGCAAGGACCAAACGAGGTTTGTCCCGGTCAAAACCCTTGGCGCGATCACGACAAACCTGCCTAGGTTCGACGATGACTACCATGGACTTTCAAGCAGCGGGGAACGGTCATGGCCAAGGAAAATAAGCCCATCACGATCAAAAAGTACGCGAACCGGCGGCTCTACAATACCGGCACGAGCGCCTATATCACGCTCGAGGATCTCGCCGCCATGGTCAAGAAAGGCGATGATTTTGTGGTCTTCGACGCCAGGAGCGGGGAAGACATTACGCGCCAGGTGTTGACCCAAATCATTTTCGAACAGGAAGGAAAGGACGGACAGAGCCTCATGCCGATTAACTTCCTGCGCCAGCTCATCCGCTTTTATGGCGACAGCATGCAAATGCTGGTGCCGAGCTATCTCGAATTCACCATCGGCAAGTTGACGAACGAGCAAGCGAAGTTCCGCGATGCGATCGCCAAGAATTTCGGCGGCCCCTTGACCGCGCCGATTTTTGACTCGATCGAAGAGCAGACGCGCAAGAACATGGCCCTGTTCGAGCGGGCGCTGGCAATGTTCAACCCATTTGGAAATCCGCTCCAGACGCCGTCCGGAAAGCCCGCGGTTAAACCCGCGGACGAACCCTCGGAAGAGGTGGCCTCGCAAAATTCCACCAGTGACATCGAGGAAGTCAAACGCCAGCTCGATCAGCTGCGGAAGCGAATCGAAATGCTTGGGTCCAAGGAGTAAAACCAAGGCTCGCTTGCGGCTTGTGTCATTTTCCGTCCGGGCTCTCGTTGCGCGCACAGGGCACAAAACCCGGCGGCGCGAGTTCGAAGCCTGAGAATTCGAAGCCAGGCGCGACAGTGCAGCCAATAAGCGTCCACGCTCCCAGACTCATCGCGCTCTGCCAGCAATGCGCTGGAACGGCGAATTGCGGGCGCTCCCCCGCAAAGAGATCAAGGCCGAGACGATGCACGTTTGTCTCGCCGCCATGTGCTGGCCCCCGAAAACTGGACAGATGGCTAAGAGAGAGTTTCGCCCCTAACCCGGATTTCTCACACCCTGTTTTGTCGGCGGCTGATTTGACGCCGGAAAGCACTTTGGCGAAGCCCAATTTGTTTTTCGGCGAGTAGTTTGGTGCCGGGATTCGCGGAAAGCGAGTCTTGGGATTCGATTGCGCGGTATGAGGGTATAGACGGACGCGCGGCCGTCTGAGGGACCATCGGCTGCGATGGCGGCGAGACACGCTCAGCTCAGCTCGTGTCGGTGGCGAGGGCTCCATGAGCCGCAGCAAACGCCGCCTTGTAGGGGCAGCCGGACGCCGTGGCGAGCTTGATGCGACGGACGCTGATGGTGACGAGGGCGCCGATCTTAAAAGAGCTCGCGGCGGATGGTGCCGCGGGGAGCATCGGCCAGGCCGGTCGCCTGCAAGGCGATGCGGCGCAGGCTATCGGCCAGAACGTAAGCCATCGAGGCAAACCACAGCCGGAGTTGGTTGGCCATCATGGTGCCGGTGGATGTGCGGCCGGCGAATAGGTCCATCTGGCACTCTTTGATGCGGTTCTCCATCTCGGCCTGGCGCGCAGTAGACGTCTTCGTAGAGACGGTGGCCGTCGCCGCAGGCAGCCGTCAACGCGGTGACGATGAAGCGCGGATTGGCTTCGCCTTGTGTCCACTCCGCCTTGCCGATGACGCGCCGCTCGCGGCTCCAGCTCTTGCGAGTGGACCACATGAGCTCCTTGAAGCGGCGCGCCGGCCGGCCGGTTGTTCGGCTCTCCTCCCGGGCCTCGACCAGTTCGGCCCCGATCGCGCGGTTGAGACGCAGGTTCTTCGCCAGCCCGAAGATAAAGTCGATGCCGTTTTCTTCGCACCAGGTCATGAGGGCGTCGCGCGCAAAGCCTAAAATCAGCGCGCAGAATGATGCGCACCCTCGGCCAGCGCTCGCGGATCTGCGCCACGATGCGGGCAATCTCCTCCACGGCGCCCGCCGCGCCATCGATGTTCGCGGGCCGCAGCTTCGCTGCCAGCAAGTGACGGCCGCAGAAGATGTACAGCGGCAGATAGCAGTTGCAATCGTAGTAACCGTGGAAGAATCGTCCCTCCTGATGTCCGTGCAGCGGGTCGCCGGTGGCATCGAGATCGAGGATGATCTCCTTGAGCGGGGTCTTGCGCGCGTCCAGGGAAAGCGTCACGAACAGCCGCTCAATGGCTACCGCGTCGTGGGCGATCTTGTGATAGCGCGCCGCCGTCCCCCGGCTCAGCTCGAGACGGTTGAGCGTCGATTTGCCCGCCACCGGCGCGCAGCCTTCGCGCCGCGCCGCGAGCTTGCCAGCGAAAACCGCCATGATCGGATCATGGCGCAGATCGTCGTGGTCGTTGATGTCCTCGTAGCCCAGCGCAATCCCGAACACCCGTTGCCCAACCAGCGCCGGAACAAGATGCTCGACCAGCTCCGCTCGCCGGCGGTCAATGAAGCACTGCGAAAAACGCTCCACCAGCCGGATCGCACGATCCGTCGCTCCCAACAGCACTGCCCCGGCGTCCGAGGTGATGGCTCCGCCATCAAACCCCGCCACCACGGTGCGGCCTTTTACAGGTGCAAACTCGAAAAATTCTGCGTTGCAGTCTGTCGCCATCGGGGTGCACCTCGAATCGATGCGAAGCCGTTCTCGCAAAACAACTTTCGCTGATTCGGCGCTCCGATGCGCCATTTATCTGTGAGATATCCGGGCTAAAATGGCGGAAAGCCAAGGGGATAGCGATGACGAACATCCGAAAGAAGCATCGATTCCAGAAGCTTTATCGTCGAGGCGGGGTCGATGGTCATGGCTTCGTTCATCGCGGTCTTGCCGGCCGCAAGATCGATCGCGCCGTGAATGTTGAAGCGTTGACGCCCGCTCGTCGCCCCGGAACATGATCCCATAGGCGTTAAAATAAGCGAGCCATCTTTTGATAGCTGCGTCGTCGAGGCGGCTCGCGCAGATGCCGCTGCGGCACTGTCGCACCTCGCTGGAGGCAGGTGATTGCCGGCTCGGGGATGATGGCTTGGAGAAGTGTTGCGGCGAGCTGGCGCGGGAGACGCCAGATGGCAGGCCGCG
>JBQTKC010000085.1:0-6331 GCA_052386575.1 Beijerinckiaceae bacterium | reverse complement strand
CCGAAACTCTCTGGGCTCTCGTTGACGAGCCGGTCGTCAACAAACACATTGCAACCCTCGCGGAACTCGATGCAACAATCGCCCAACGATGCGTCGTCCTCTCCCAGCAGCCCGAACAGCTCCAGAGCCGGACCGGATTCCATTGGTGGCCAAAACGGAGCGACCCGAATTAATTAACCGGAAATCGTATGATAGGGCAGGAACTTAACCTCGAACATCAGCAGCAAAGGCACCGGGAAAAGCGCGAGGGTGATCAGCGCCATTGCGCTCAAGAGCCTGGCGTTGCACCCTTCGCGCTCCCGCTTGGCGCCGACGAGGAGTTGCACGAACAAGGTATTTTCGATGCGCATGCGAAAATTTTCGCGCGCTTCGCCATCCTCCGGCAAAGCGCGCACTAGCGCATCCTCGAAACTCTTCGCCGTGCGGGCGAGAAGCACGAGGTTCAACAGCATATAAAAATGGAAGACGACGAAAATGACCGGCGTGAGGACATAGAAGCCCAAAAGCGGCAACTTGATATCGAGCACCGGCAGGTTGAGCGGCTCTTCCAAGAATAACATGCGATGCGTGGTCGTCCACGTTGCAATCGCAAGATACAGCGTGAACGTAAGAAAGCTGAACCACAAGGTTTGCGCGCGCTCGGCCGAATGGTTGAGCGCGGCGGCTAGTGCCTCGGCCTCTTTCGAGGCGGGCTCGCCGTTGCCGGTTAAGGAAACCGATTTCTTTCGCGCGTCGTCGAGCATCGCGCCCTTGCCGTTCGCTGGGTCCAAGACCGGAAGCCTAGCCAGTTAGCGGATGGCAGGCAAGGCGAGTTGGCAAGCGAAGGCGCGGCGAGAATGGGCGAAACTGTTGGGTCTTAAAATTGCTGGGTCTGAGCCAAACCCGCCGCAGCAATGGTGTACCATGATCAGTGGCGTTAAAGTCGGCGAGACAAAAATTCGCCACATATGTGGCAGTTGCGCCACAATTCAAACTCAAGCCGCTGTTTAAGCGTCACTTTCCCCGAAGCGCGGCCAGCACCGAGGCGGAGGCGCGGCCGTTTTGCGGCAAGCCGGACCGGGATTGAAAATCGACGATCGCCTGTTTCGTCTTGGTGCCGACGACGCCGTCCGCCTTGCCGTCGAGATCGTAGCCGCGCCGCATGAGAAGCGTCTGCATCTCGCGCCGGTCCGCCCGCGACAGGCCCGGGTCATTCGTCGGCCATGCCGCGACAAGCCCATGGCGCCCGCGCAGCCGGTCGGACAGAAGCGCGATCGCCAGCGCATAGGATTCCGCCGCGTTATAGGAATAGATCGCATCGAAGTTGCGGGTGACGAGAAATGCTGGCCCCGCCGCCCCCGCGGGCAGCAGCAGCCCGGCGCTCCCGCCGTCCGGCAGCTGCTGGCCGTCGATGCGTGCAACGCCCCGCGCGGCCCAGGCGGACATCGGCTCCTTGCGGGTCCGCCCGGAGGGCCCCGCATAATGCTCCGGCAGGCGGACCTCGAACCCCCATACGCCGCCGGAGACCCAGCCGCTTTTGCGCAAATAGGCGGCGGTCGAGCCGATCGCGTCGGGGACGGAATTGATGAGGTCCTTGCGGCCGTCGCCATCGAGATCGGCGGCAATGCGCAAGAAGGTCGAGGGCATGAACTGGGTGTGGCCGAAGGCGCCTGCCCAAGACCCGTTGAATTGAGCGGGATCGATGTCGCCGTGCTGAATGATCTTGAGGGCGGCAAAGAATTCCTGCCGGAAATAGCCTGCCCGCCTGCCGCCGCCGCAGGTAAGTGTGGCGAGCGATTGCACCACATTGCGCGTGCCAAAGCCGCGGCCATAGTCGGATTCGACGCCCCAGACGGCGGTGAGCGTTGCCTCGTCCACCCCGAACCTGCTTTGCGCAAGCGCCAGCGCCGTGCCCCAGCGCGCCATCATCGCGCGTCCATCGGTTACTCTTTCGTCGTCGACGAGGCCCGCGAGATAGTCCCAAATCGGCGTCTTGAATTCCGGCTGGACCTCGGCAAGCGCGAGCACATCGGGATTGGGCGCGAGCCCATGCGCCGCCTTGTCGAAAGTGGCGGCTTCGACGCCGCTTGCTTGCGCCGCGCCGCGAAGTCCGGCGAGGCAGCCGGAAAAACCTTCGGCGCCAGCGTTCGTGGCAGCGAGGAGAATGAGGCAGAAAGCGAGGCAAGCGAAAGGCCGCCGCGCGCGAATTTCGTTGAGCAAGGCGTTTACTTTCCTGTCGAAGACCCGGTTTCGATCATGCGGTAGCGCGGCAAGGCCTTGTTGGCAACCAACACGGATGGCTTCGCGATCAGGCGGCAAGAAGGCGCTGAACCTCGTTCACCAGATCCCTTAGATGGAAAGGTTTTGACAGGATCTTGGCCTGCGGCGGGGCGTTGTTAACCGGGTTGAGCGCGACCGCCGCGAAGCCGGTGATAAACATCACCTTGATGTCGGGGTCGAGTTCCGTCGCCCGGCGGGCCAATTCGATCCCGTCCATCTCCGGCATGACAATATCGGTTAGAAGCAGTTCGAACGGCTCTTCGCGCAATCTGTGATAGGCGGACATGCCGTTGTCGAACGAGGCGACTTCATAGCCGGCGTTCTGCAGCGCCTTGCCGAGAAAGCGGCGCATGTCGTGATCGTCCTCGGCCAGCAGGATCTTGCGATTAATAGGGATAGTCTCGCGCATGGGGTCCTCGCAACTTTTGCCATAAAAACGCCTGCCGGGTAAAAATCGAGTGAAAATTACCAGATTTTGTTTTATCCATTAATTTTTTTCGAATCGGGCTAGCGGTTCGCGATGGAACTGGACAGAATAGGGTGGCCTTGTCAGATTGGTTGACTTCCATGGGTTTTGGACGCCGGTGGCGGGGCGAGGAAGGCTTAATGATTTCAAAGCTGTCCGGCCCGGCTCAAGCGCCTGACGACTCGGCGAAGGACAATCATCCGCACGAGCCGGAACTCGATCCGCCGTTCGAGGTGGTGGAACCGGCGCGCCTTTCCTGTCCCTTGGTCTTTTCGGTGCCCCATTCGGGCAATGTTTATCCGCGCCGTTTTCTCGAAGCCGCGCGGCTCGACGAAGCCGTGCTGCGCCGCTCGGAGGACGCTTTCGTCGATGCTTTGTTTGGCGGGGTTGCGGCGCTGGGCGCGCCCCTCATCAAGGCGCGGTTTCCGCGCGCCTACCTTGATCTCAATCGCGAACCCTATGAGTTGGACCCGCGCATGTTCGAGGGGCGGCTGCCGTCGTTTGCGAATACCCGCTCGCTGCGGGTCGCTGGAGGGCTTGGAACAATCGCGCGGGTGGCCGGCCAGGCGCAGGAGATTTACGCCCGCCGCGTGCCGGTCGAGGAAGCGATCGCCAGAATCGAAAAACTCTACAAACCCTATCACGCGAGCCTGCGCGGGCTCGTCGACCGGGCGCGGCAATATTTCGGCATAGCGGTCCTCGTCGATTGCCATTCCATGCCTTCGGGCTCGCTACGCACCGGCCAGCCTTCGTGGGCGGCATCTCTCCAGTTGCCGCAAAAGCCGGATTTCGTCGTGGGAGATCGCCATGGAACGAGTTGCGCCGCGGATTTGATCGATGCCGTCGAATACGAGCTGCGCTGCCGCGGCTATGATGTCCAGCGCAACAAGCCTTACGCCGGAGGCTTTATTACCGAGCATTATGGCAATCCCGCAAACGAATGTCATGCGATGCAAATCGAAGTAAGCCGGGCCCTCTACATGGACGAACGCGCCGTGCGCAGGGGCGAAAGATTCGCGGAAGTTGCCGCCGATTTGGCCAAGGTCGCTTGTGTCTTGGCGGATGCGGTCGCGGCGCGCCGCGACAAGCATCGCGCCGCGGCGGAATAGTTGGCGGTGCCTTTGGGCAAAGGCTGGCCGGGCGGCCGGCCCGCGCCGGGCGCGGCCCGCGCGACGGTTCACGAACGGCGGCGGCACAAGAGCCAGCAGGTCATTAAACGAACAGGTAATTGAAGGGAAAGAGGCCGCCGGCGTTGCCACTAGCGGCCCAAGTCAAGGGAGGAAACGCCCAAGGAGGGCATCTTGGCGGCAAGAGGCTTGCCGCCAACGGAGTGACCTATCATAACTAACATTATCCGTCAATAGCCCATTTCCAACGCGCCGGCCATGCCAACCAGGTCCGTGACCAGAAGACAGGTCAGCAATGAACATGGACAGCGGAAAATAGACTAAAAAAGGGCCGCCGGCGTTGCCGCAAGCGGCCCAAGTCAAGGGAGGAAACACCCACCGGGGCATCAGCGGCAACAAATATACCGCATCGCAACAATATACACGTGCGACGCACAAAAAGCAAGAGGCCCAGCCGTTTTTTTTTGCGTTGCAGCGGCGCGGGCTCCCGATTGTCCTCGATTAATAAGCGCCGCGAAGGTGACCGGGAACGGTTTCGCCGTCGATCCGGAGTTAATATTCTGCCCGCGGAGCAGTCCGGCCGCTTGCTTTGCGGCCGGAGCAGGCCAAGTCGCGGGGAGAGCGGCCGCTATGGCGGTTGCGCGCCGCCTCGCCTCGGCCGATTGCGGCCATGGAGACCGCGGGCGTTCACATGCAAGCCGGAATACCGGTTACCACTCCGCCGTTTCGGGTGCTCACCTGCGAGCATCGACCCAATGGATTTTGCGGATTGCAAAGGGGCACGCCATTAACATTCGGCGCATATCCGGTCGCCGGATTTTGCGCGCACGACATCGATGCGGAGCCGTTTCGAAACTCCGTCGCGTTGGACATGCTGATGCTGGAGCCAGTTCCTGCCGCGGAAATGGCGTTGCCGTGAATACCGCTATACTTGATGCTCACGCGGCCGCCTCTTTGGGCGACAATCCCCTGGGACCAAATTTGGGTGCCCGTGATGTTCAAGCGCGAACCACTGCCAAACGCCCCCAATTGGGCAAGCTGCAAAGTGCTGTTCGAAAGATTCACTAGTCCGTTGGTTAAAACCCCAAGCTCGTTTATTTTTGAGTTTCTGATCGTAACCGGAAATCCGTTGCTTTGACTGACATAGACTTGCCACGAAATGGGATTCAAATTGACGTGGTTCAAGGATATGGTCCGCCCTTGATCCGTGAACTTACGAGTCGTATCTCTGAGAACATCCAACCCTTTGATGGTGACGGGAGCTGTATTGTTTTCGACGAAATATGAAATTTGCACAGGCGCGTCCGTTGTGCTTCCCGCACCCCCGCCATTCAAGATCATGCGTGATCCTGGATGGGACTCGAAACCAAGCCTAGTCCAACTGGCTGTCATGTTTATCGAGTAATCGAACCCTGGACTTTTGCCAAAAACGAAGTTGTACTTTCCTTTAGCATCGCTCTTCGGTATATTGATGGTGGCGCTGCTCCCCGATTTAAAGGCGACAAAGAGAGTAGGAAACGATGAGTTCGTCACTGAAATTTGCGCCGAGTCGAACGGATAAATTTCGGTCGGCACGCGGCTAGAACTGTCGACGAACAGTTGCGATTGATCGCGAAAGTTTCCAAGGAGCCAGCTGCCTTCCTGCCATGATAAAGTTGACGATTTGACATTCACAACAGAACTATTACGAGCTTCCATGGTCATCGAAAAATAAGTCTTCAAAATGCCTGTCGTCACAAGGGTTGAATTATTCAAATTCAGTTTGGAGGAATTATTTAATGCTATATAGTATTGATTATAATACGTTTGTGCAATTGTTAGGCCCCCGTTCGTGATGGCCAGCTGAGCTTGATCGTTCAGGACAATGTTGCCATCGACCGTCAACACGGCGCCCGTCATCGTCAGCGAAGCCGTTCCCGACAAGGTGATATTTCCGCCAACTTTGCAGTTGGAAGTGAGATTGATCGCGCCCGAGGATGCAGAAATCCCGCTCGCCGGGCAGTCGCCGGCCGCCAATTGGGTAGCCGCCAAAGCGGCGATTGAAAACGGCGGGGCGCCGAGGCTTAGCCAAGAGATCGCGAGAATTGCGGCAAGCATCGCTTTTTTCACACCGGCAATGCTGGATGAGATAGATAAAAACCGTGCCATCTTAGACAACTCCTTTTGTAATCATTGCGTATAGACGACTACTCTTGCAATATTAACGCAAGGTGTCTTGGCGGGTAATTATTATACATATTAAACTGACATTTGATTCTATCGTTAACCCGCTTGGAAATATACGTTTTAAACATACAAAACTATTAAAATGAGAGAATTTATACAATGTATACGTGGTGAATCCCTTTTTCTTCAGAGTCCGTCTCGAAAGTTCATGAAGGATTACAAAGCTTTCTGAGCATGAGCCGGATAGAGGCGAAGCGAAGGAATGTGAGGGCGCTGAGGTTGAGATTTTCCCAGTCCTTGGCCAATCTGCGGC
>JBQTKC010000084.1:0-38834 GCA_052386575.1 Beijerinckiaceae bacterium | reverse complement strand
GGCCTCTTCCAGCCGCGCCGTGCCGCTCTCCCGCACGCCGAGCTTTGCGAGCGCACTGCCGAGATTCTTCTGGGTCCTGGCCCATTCGAGCGGCACGCGCGCGCGGGTAAATTCCTGCAAGGCCTCGCGATAGGCGGCAACGGCCTCTTCGAGCCGCGCCGTGCCGCTCTCCCGCACGCCGAGCGTTTGGAGCGCATTGCCGAGATTCATTTGGGTCATGGCCCATTGGAGCGGCACGCGTTCGCGGGTATTTTCGTCCAGAACCTTGCGAAAGAGTTCGGCGCTCTCGAGGAGCGGCTGGTTCTGTCCGGACTGCTCGCCGTATTGCAAGAGCGCGATGGCCAGGCTGGATTGCACCCCGGCCAGGATCTCCGGGTTCCAGACGCCCTCCTTTTTTTCGATGAGGGCGCGGACCTGGCTGATCAAAGGCGCAAGCTTTCCGGCGATATAATGCCCCGGCTGCCCGAAGCTGATGTCTGCCAAGCGGGATTGGGTGAGGAGGCCAAGTATCTCTTTGAGGTCGCCCCAAAATTCCTCCGGCAACGCGAGAGTCTCGGTCGGCAGATATTTGCCGCTTGACTTGGCGCCGAGAGCCTCCCGCGCAGGGGTCCAATAGAGCCGCATGGCGCTCTTGCCGCCCCTGCTGATGACGCTGCCCCAGATCAGAACATCGGCGCCGATTTTTTTGAGAAGGCTCTGCGCTTTCTTGTCGGCTTTTTTCCTGTCCTCTGCTTCAGAGGCAATTGCGCCACCGACGCTCCGGGTCTCGACGCCCTCGAAATGCCTTAGCTCGTCGACGAGGAGAGTCTCGTGCTCCTGGTCCTGATCATTGTCGAGCTGCGCCACCGCTATGGTGAGGCGGTCAGCCGGTGCTCTCGGGATAGCACTGCGTTTGAAGCGCTCAATGGCCGGTTTAATCCATGGGCGCTTTACGATTTCTTCCCATTTCCACCAGACGAGGAGAGTGGCGGCAAAGAGAACGAACAGCAACGCGCCGCGTGCACCGATGAGCTGCTGCAGTTGGTCGTAGGCCTCGGGCCAGCCCGACGGCCCCGCAATTAGATTTTCAAAAATGCTCTTCTCTGGTTCGGCCATCTCTCCCCCACCAGAACGTCGCAACTTGCCATTCATCCCACGGCGGCGAGTTTGGCGAGCGGGCCGGCCTTGTCAAGGACGCGAGCGAAAGCTCGCGCCGGCGAAGCCGGTGCCATAGCCCGTTGCTTGCGACGGGCGTTCTTCCAAACGCCCTATGACATCCTTGACAAGACTGAGCCCGCCTCGCCGATAATGGCAGCCATGAGATGAATGGCGAAATCCGGCATTGGCCGGAATGCCACCTTACGTTCGCGAGCTTCGATCTTACACGGTTTCCGAGCGATCGACTCGGATCGCGCGTTCCCTCTCCCGCAAGCGGGAGAGGGTGGTCCCGCGAAGCGGGGCCGGGTGAGGGGGCTTGCCACACCCTCAACCGTCGTCGCTTCGCGCCGGCACTTCTGCCGCAAGCGGGAGAAGGGGCGCTCCTCACGTGAAATGATGATCCGGAAACTGTAACAAAGTGCCAATCTCAGCTCGTTATTGCTGCACGACTATTGATCCTCGCCACGTAAAATGAGCATAGCCAGGACCCGATCGCGGGGCACTGGCTGCCCTCACATCCGCTCCGGGTTCCCAGCGACAGTGACGAGGAGCTTGGCATCGCCGAAGAGGCGCTTTGACGCCCGTTTGGCGTCTTCCATTGTCACGGCGGCGATCAGCTTGTTGCGCTCGTCGAGGTATTCGACGCCGAAACCTTCGGACTGCAAATTGACAAGTTGCCCGGCAATCTTGGTCGAGGTGTCAAAACGCAGCGCATAGGAGCCGATCAGATATTTTTTTGCCTTATCGAGCTCTTCTTCCGTCGGCCCAGAATCCGCAAGGCTCGAGATCTCCTTCTCGATGACAGCCATCGATTTGGCGGCGCGCTCGTTCTTGGTCGATGTGCCACCGTAAAACATGGCGGCGTGGTCATACGCCACAAGCTGCGAATGGACCGAATAGGCCAGCCCGCGTTTTTCGCGCACCTCGCGAAACAGGCGCGCCGAAAAAATGCCGCCGCCCAAAACATGGTTGACCACCATCGCCGGGATGAAATCGCGATCCCTGCGGGCGAGCCCCTCGCGGCCGAAACGAATCGTCGATTGCGGCACCTCGATTTTGTCGACATGGCGCGTGCCGGCGCCGGAAAAAGCGGCGGGCGCGACCAAATTGAGAGAGGCCTTCTCCGGCAGCCGGCCAAACACATCGTCGAGATGTCCCGCGAGTGTCACCGCGCCGATCGCGCCGACGGCGGCGATCTTCAAATTGTCTCTCGCAAATGCCGCCGCGCGCATTTCAATCAAGCTGGCGCGCGTCAGGGCTGGCAGAGTCGAAAGTTCGCCGCGGACAGGCAGGCCATAGGGATGATTTGGATAGGCCAACGCACTGAACCGCCGGCCTGCGACGAAGGCAGGATCGTTCGCCTCGCGTTTCAGACCGGCGGCAATCTGGTTCACCACCCGCTCGACGGAGTCAGCGTCAAGACGCGCTTCGGTCACGGCGAGTTGCAGGAGCGCGAAGGCGCGGGCCACATTCCGCGACAAGCTCTGCGTGCGTCCGGTCAGAACGTCGCGATCGGCGGAAAACGACATTTCGATCGCATCATCCTCGAGGGCGCGATGAAAGCCGTCCGCGTCATAGGGCCCAGCCCCTTCGTCGAGGAGGCCCGAAAGGAGCGTGGCGGCCCCGGGCTTGCCGGCGGGATCCTGCGAGGCGCCGCCTTTAAAGGCGAATTGGAGGGCGACGAGGGGAACCGCGTAGTCCTCGACGAGCCAGGCCTCGACGCCGCCTTTGGAGACGACCTTCTGGACAGTTGACGCGCGTGAAGGGGTCTCAGTGGGGGCAAGCGCGGTCATGTTATTATCCAAAGACCAAGTACTTTAGACACCGATGCGCGCCCAAACGTGCTCAGAGCGCTATGGAGCCGGCCGCGTCCGCGCCTGTCGAGGCGGGGCAAGAGTCCGCCGGCAAGAGAAAGCCCGTCACGCTTCGCCGCTTGTCGAGCCAGAGCGCCGCCTTTTTCACGTCGCCATGTGTAACCGCCTCGATCCGCGCGGGCCATTGCGCGATATCCTCAAGGCCGAGGCCCACCGCGAGCGAGGCGCCATACCAGTGGGCCAGCGTCGCCTGATTATCCTGGGCGTAGACTGCCTCGGCGACGAGACGGGTCTTGGCGCGCCGGACATCCGCCTCTTGAATCCCTTGCGCGGCGCCGGCGATCACGGCATCGATCGCCGCATCGATCGCCGCAAGGTCAACGCCGCGCGCCGGTACCGCGAAGACGTAGAAACGGGTGTCGTCGACCGCCGTGCCCTGATAATGCGCCCCTGCCGAAACCGCGAGCTTGCCGTCCATGACCAAGGTCTTAAACAAAAGGCTCGTCAGGCCGCCGCCCAACAATTGGGCGAGAACCTCCAGCGCTTCGGCCTCGCCGGGCGCGGCCGACTTATAGGACGGCACCAGAAAGACGCCTTGATGCGATGGCTGCTCCACCTTTTCATCAGATAGCGTTACCAGACGGCGCGCGCGCGGCGCGGGCTCGCGTGGACGAAACCGTTTCGGCGGCTCGCCGCGGGCAGGAACGGAACCGTACCATTTTTCCGCGCGGGCGATGACATCCTTTGGCTCGACATCGCCGGCCACGACGAGAATCGCGTTTTCGGGGGTATAGAAACGCTCATAATAGGCGAACGCGTCGGCCCGTTCGAGGCTTTCGATCTCATGGCTCCAGCCGATGATCGGCTTGCCGTAGGGATGCTGTGTGAACAGCGCCGACTGCACGGCTTCACCGAGCTGACTGGATGGGTCGGAATCGGTGCGCATCCGCCTTTCCTCGAGGACGACATCGCGCTCGGGGCCGACCACATCGTCGGTAAGGACAAGGTTCGTCATCCGGTCGGCCTCGTATTCCATGCAGACGCCTAGGTGCTCCGTGGCGACGCGCTGGAAATAGGCGGTATAGTCATTGGAGGTAAAGGCATTCTCCTGGCCGCCGAGATCCGCGATAAGCTCCGAAAATTTGCCTTGCGGATTGGCTGCGGTGCCCTTGAACATCAAATGTTCGAGGAAATGCGCGATACCGGATTTGCCCGGCGGATCGTCGGCGGAGCCGTTGCGATACCAAACCATGTGCGTCGCGACGGGCGAGCGGTGATCCTCGATGACGACGATATCGAGGCCATTTGCGAGCTTTGCTTCCGTAATCGCCGGACCCGCCGGTTTGCCTTGCATTTGCGCTAGAGGATTTAGAAAGATTCTCTCCCGCGCCGCCGCGGTTTCACAAAAAGTCATTCCAGGCATCGCTTTCAAAAGAACGTCCCTCGCTTTCACGCAAGAGCGAAGGCAGGCCTTGCTCCCTCGCCGTCCGCACGCGGGCAGGTCCGCCCAGATATAGGATGGAATTTCAAAAAAGCCGCAACGTTTTATCCGGCCTCGGCGGTTGCGTAGTCGCACGCGTCCCGGCGTCTTTCGCTCAAAGCCGCGCAAGCAATTGTCGGCCGATGTTTGGGGACGCTGCGACCGGATATAGGCGCCAGGATCGGCGGCGTCCGGCTAGTCCTTCGGTGCATCGATCGTTGCCTTGGCGACCCCTGTCGCCTCCCTATAGCCCGCGGGCGGCTCGGTCAAAAATTTGCGCGGCGGCTCCGGTCCCGGCTGGACCGTATCCGAGTCAAACACGTTCACAACGGATTTGAGAGCTTTCCAAGGCGAATAGAGGCAGAGTGACGTCCCGGATTCCGGCTGACATACGTCGGGGGGGTCATCCGCTGGCGTTGGGCCGCGGCCCAGCTGCAACTCCGTCTGCGACATGTCGACCCGCGAATTTGGCGTCACCCGAGGCGCGGGCCTACGCGAATCCAACGCCGCCCGGCGCTCGGCCGAGATATTTGGATCTTTTGGCCAAGCTGGGTCGCGTACCGCCTCTTTCGGCGGCGGCAGATCGGTGCGCGGCGGAACGACGACCGGCGCCCGCGCCCTATAATCGATCGAGTCTTGCTCCTTGCCGGACTGCATGCCGAAGAATCCGAGCACCGAATTGAACATACTGGTGTCTTCCGCCGCCCGCGCCGGCGTCGCGCCGGTAAATCCCGCGACAGATAGGAGAATGGCCGCGGATTCCGCCAAGCCCCACCCATGCCCCACTAGGACGTCGAACTTCATCAAAGACTAGCCTCCTAGCTTTCGAGCCGCACCGCAAATTTTTGCGGCGCCACGCAAATCCGTTGTCATTTTATCCGCGTTCAGGGCTTTTTGGAGGCGGCTTGCGGGCAATAAAACTCATTCCCCGGGGGTGCGTTTGATCTCGCCGGACATGCCTGCGGGGGCAAAGGAATCGTAAATCAGGAGCGCGACTCCGGCAACGATCGCGGCATCCGCCAAGTTAAAGACATACCACGAGAACGACCCGGCATGAAAATGATAGAAATCGGCGACAAACCCGTAGGCCAGCCGGTCATAGGCATTGCCAAGCGCGCCGCCGACAATAAAACCAAGACCAACACCGGCGGTTTTCGTCCCCGCGCGCCACAGCCAAAGGCCCAGAAACGCCGTGGCCGCAAGCGTTACGGTAAGCAGGCCAAGACGCTCCATCCCAATTTGAGCGGGCAACATGGAGTAAGAGATGCCGGGGTTTTTGGCATAGATCACATCGAAGAAAGGAGCGAGGCGGACCGGCTGGCGTGTTTCGATTCCATAAACAAAGATAAGCCAAAGCTTGTTCGCCTGGTCGGCGGCGAGCGTGGCGGCCATTACGCATGAGCCCAGAAGACGCGGCTTCATGGCCATTGTCCCAAAGCCCGCAATTCCCGCAAAGCCCGCGCATCGCGAGGACTTATGTCGGGAAATTCGGGATCGCTGCCCACAAGCGGGGAAATTTTCCAGGATCGCGCGCATTTCCTCCCCTCGGCAAGGGCCGGCAGAACGGCGACACCTTTGGCGCCGGGGAGGCGGAAAGCGCCCGCTGGCCCTTCTCCCGCCTCGATCGCGATACCCGAAGTGATGCAGATCTCGGCAAAATCGATTGAATCGAGAACCGCGCGGAGCCCCGCGTCCGCGACAAAGACCTTTGGCGCCGCCTCAAGCGAGGAGCCGATCCGCTTTTGCGCCCGCTCGATCTCCAGCGCCCCGGTGACGACAAAACGGGCGCGGCGGATTTGTTCCCATTTTTCGGCAAGCGCCTTGTCGCGCCACATGGGCGGAATTTTTGGGAACGCTTCGAGATGCACCGAGATCGCTTGCCTGTATCGCGCGAGCCACGCTTCTTCCGAAGTGAAGACCAAGACCGGCGCGAGCCACAGGGTAACAGCGCGGAAAATCTTCTCGATCGCCTCCAGCGCGGCGCGCCGCTTTTCGCTCGAAGGCGGTTCGCAATAGAGCGTGTCCTTGCGAATATCGAAATAAAAGGCCGAAAGATCAGTGTTAAGGAAAGCCGTCAAGCGTGCGACAACGCGCTTATAGTCGAAGTTCTCATAGGCATCGCGGATTTCGGCATCGAGTTCGGCGACCCGATGGAGCATGAATCTTTCAAGCTCGTCCATCGCCTCGAATCCGATCGTGTTCTCCTCCTCGTAATGGGCGAGCGAGCCGAGCATCCAGCGAATCGTGTTGCGGAGTTTCCGGTAGGTCTCGACAAAGGTTTTGAGGATCTCCGGCCCGATGCGCACGTCTTCGGAATAGTCGGAGGCCGCGACCCAGAGCCGTAAAATATCGGCGCCCGCATCCTTTATGACGGTTTGGGGAGCTACGACGTTGCGGAGCGATTTCGACATTTTTTGGCCCTTCTCGTCGAGAAAGAAACCATGAGTCAGAACCGCGTCGTAGGGCGCGCGGCCGCGCGTGCCGCAGGATTCCAAAAGCGAGGACTGAAACCAGCCGCGATGCTGGTCCGAGCCTTCGAGATATAGGATTTCGTCGCGTCCGCCATCGCGCAACCGGTGGATGCCCGCGAGACCGGGGAAATTCTTGGGGTCCTCCAGCGTAAAAGTATAAGTCGAGCCCGAATCGAACCAGACATCGAGAACGTCGTCTATCTTTTCGTATTTTTCCGGGTCATGGTCCGGGCCAAGAAAGCGCACGGCGGCACCTGCCGCAAACCATGCGTCGGCGCCTTCTTGCTCGAAAGCGTCCGTTATGCGCCGATTGACCTTCTCGTCGATAAGGATTTCGCTTGTGTCCTTGTTGACGAAGATAGCGATCGGCACGCCCCAGGCGCGCTGGCGCGAGACGACCCAATCCGGGCGATTACTGATCATGCCGGTAATGCGGTTTTCGCCAGCGGGCGGATACCATTTTGTCGCGGCGATCTCGCTAAGCGCGATCTCGCGGAGGGTCTCCCCCCTCCCCCCCTGTGGGGGAGGGTTGGGGTGGGTAGGCCTGTCGAGCGCGATAAACCATTGCGGCGTGTTGCGGAAAATGACCGGCCTTTTGGAGCGCCAGGAATGCGGGTACTGGTGCTTTAATTTTCCGCGCGCGAGTAGATTGCCGGCTTCGATGAGCGCCTGGATGACCGCCTCATTGGCGTCGCCCTTATTACCTTTGTCGTCGATGACGCGGCGGCCCTCGAACCCCGGAGCCTCGTTGGTGAAGAAACCATCCGCATCGACGGTATAGGGGATGCGAGTATTGATGCGTCTTGCTTGCAGCGCGGCCTTGTTCGCCATCCAAATATCAAAGTCGTCGCGGCCATGCGAAGGGGCTGTATGGACGAAGCCTGTGCCCGTGTCGTCGGTGACGTGATCGCCGTCGAGCAGGGGAACGTCGCAGTCATATCTCGAATCCAAGCCGGCAAGCGGATGCGACACGACGAGCAATTCAAGCTCGTCGCCTAAGACATCCCTCTCGCGGGACAAATGGGCGGGATCAACGCGCGCAGCTTTGAACAAATCGCCAGCAAGGTTGTCGGCAATAATAAATTTCTTTCCTGGTCTTGCCCAATTATCTGTAGGGGCGTCTGCTCCGATAACGTATTGCCCATAAATGATTTTTCGTGAGAAACTTATTGCGCGATTCGCTGGGACCGTCCAAGGAGTCGTTGTCCAAATCACGACGGAAACTTTCTCGTAACTAGGCCATTTTCCGGCTGCAACGGTTTGATCTGCGTGTAATTCCTGAATCGGTGAGTTTTCGCCCACTGCACGAAAAGCGCCTCGCGCTGTCCGTCTCTTCACCGGAAACGCCACCCACACCTGATCGCTAACGATGTCCTCGTACTCGACCTCCGCCTCGGCGAGCGCGGTTTTTTCGACAACGCTCCACATAACAGGCTTCGAGCCGCGATAAAGCGTCCCGTTCGCCGCGAATTTCATGATTTCCCGCGCGATCTGGGCTTCGGCGGCAAAGCTCATCGTGAGATAGGGATGCTCCCAATCCCCGATCACGCCGAGGCGCTGAAATTCTTGCGCTTGCACGCCGACCCAATGTTCGGCGAAGGCGCGGCACTCGCGGCGAAACTCGTTAATGGGCACGGAGTCCTTATTCTTGCCCTTGGCGCGATAGTTCTCCTCGATCTTCCATTCGATCGGAAGGCCATGGCAATCCCAGCCGGGCACATAGTTCGAGTCCTTGCCGAGCATCCGCTGCGAGCGGGTCACAAGGTCTTTCAAAATCTTGTTCAGCGCGTGGCCGGTGTGGATGTTGCCATTGGCGTAAGGGGGGCCGTCGTGGAGGACGAATTTGGGCTTGCCCCGCCCCGCCTCGGCAAGACGCCCGTAAAGATCGATCTCCCGCCAGCGGGCGAGCAGTTTTGGCTCCTTCTCCGGCAGGCTGCCACGCATCGGAAAATCGGTGCGCGGCAGGAAAAGGCTCTTTGAATAATCGGGCGGGGTTTCGTCAAGCGTCTCCGCGCCCGCGCCGGTTTTATTTTTTTCCATGATTGTTTCAGGCCTGCCCGCGCGGCAATTCCGCGCCCTTGGAATAAGCAAAATCGGTTCCCCGCCAGACCGGACGGCAAGCCAAGCGGCTTAGGCGCTCAGACGCGAACGCCGCCCCCAATTCGGAGCAACAGAAGATCAGGAAGCGCGGCCATGAAGGTCTTCTAGCAACAGATACGAGGCGAAGAAAGTGTTTTAGATGCGATGACGCAAGTGTGGCATATGCCGGCGTCCGGGCCGAAAGTTGCGGATAAGCCCGGTGACGGCGAAACTAGGCGTTGATTTTCATCGCCGGCGGCGGCTGTCTCTTAGCAGGATCAACCGCCCCGCTAGACCGCGCACGCAGTATTCTTGAACGCAGCCGCCCGCGAGCGTCCAGTTCGAGGCAATCTCTGTGTGAAATACTGGTCCGTTCCTTGGTGAAATGAGTCATGCCGATCCGTCATCTCGATCCCGTTCTCATCGACCGCATCGCGGCGGGCGAGGTCGTCGAGCGGCCGTCCGCCGTCGTCAAGGAACTTGTCGAGAATGCGCTCGACGCGGGCGCGGCCCGCATCGACGTCGTGATCGAATTTGGCGGCCGGCGGCTGATCCGCGTCATCGACGACGGCAGCGGGATGGGAGGCCGCGATCTTGAGCTTTCGGTCGAGCGCCATGCGACATCGAAACTGCTTAACGATGACCTTTCCCAAATCGCGACGCTCGGGTTTCGCGGCGAGGCCTTGCCATCGATCGGCTCCGTCGCCATGCTCGCCATTTTTTCCCGCGCGGAAGGATCAGAGCACGGATTTGCCATCCGCGTCGATCAGGGCAAGAAAGGGGCTCTTGCTCCCTGCGCCCTTCCGCAAGGAACGAAAGTCGAGGTCCGCGACCTTTTCGCCGCGACCCCGGCGCGGCTGAAATTCCTAAAAAGCGATCGCGCGGAGGCCCGCGCCTGCGCCGATGCCGTGCAGCGCCTCGCGATGGCGAACAGGCAAGTTCGCTTTACCTTTGCCGGCACGGAGACCGCGGGCTTCGATTTTTTACAACGCGGCGAGGATGAAGCCGCCTTGCTGGCGCGGCTGGCCGATGTTCTTGGGCCGGAGTTTCGCGCCAACGCGCTCCGCGTCGACGCGGCGCGGGAAGGGATCGCGCTCGATGGCTACGCCGGACTTCCGACCTGGCACAAGGCGAATGCGCAGGCGCAATATCTCTTTGTCAACGGGCGGCCGGTCCGCGACAAGCTTTTGTCCGGCGCCGTGCGCGCAGCCTACATGGATTATCTGCCGCCAGGCCGCCATCCGGCGCTCGCCTTGTTTGTTTCTTGCGATCCGCGCGAGGTCGATGTCAATGTGCATCCGGCAAAGGCCGAAGTGCGGTTTCGCGATTCCGGCCTCGTCCGCGGGCTTCTGATCGGCGCCTTGAAGCAGAGTTTGCAAGCCGCCCTGCATCGCGCGGCGCCGGCTCATTCCGCCAGCGCGCGCGATTTCCTCGCACGGCGCGCAAGCCTCCAGAGCGGGGCGCCCGGATTTCGCGCGCCCGCCGCCGGTTGGGATTGGCGGCAGTCGCCGTCCTATCCCGGTTTTGCCGAGGGCGCGGCGCAAGAGTTTGGCGATCTTGCGCTCGTTGGCGAAACGGTTTCCGCCGATACGCGCGCGCACGAGGAGCCGCCAGCAAGGGAAGCTATCTTCTCGCCGCTCGGTGCCGCGCGGGCGCAGATCTTTGACACCTATATTGTTGCCCAGACCCGCGATGGCATCGTCATTGTCGATCAGCACGCCGCGCATGAGCGGCTTGTCTACGAGCGCCTAAAAGAGGCCCGCGCGGGCAAAGGCGTCGCGCGCCAGGCGCTGCTCGTCCCAGTGATCGTCGAGATGGGGCAAACCGATGCCGAACGGATCGCGGACGCGGGCCCGCTTCTCCTGGAATTAGGTCTCGTTGTCGACCCTTTCGGGCCGGGTGCGGTCGCGGTCTATGAAATGCCGGCTATTCTGAAACCCGGCGATGCGCGCCCGCTCGTTGCCGATCTCGCCGTCGCACTTCGCGAGGACGATTGCGCCTCGGCACCACTCGAAAAGCGGCTCGACCATGTTCTCGCGACTTTTGCCTGCCACCATTCGGTGCGCGCGGGCCGCCGTCTCGGGGCCGAGGAAATGAACGCGCTCCTCCGCGAGATGGAGCGCACGCCAGGCTGCGGCCAATGCAATCACGGGCGCCCGACCTATGTCGAACTAAAACTCGCCGACGTCGAGAAATTGTTCGGGCGGAGGTAGCTGAACGCGATGGCTGAAATCAGGACGCGAGGTTGCTCCTCGAAGGGCGAGATCGTGATCACGGCCAACGAAATTATATCCTTAGCGGAAATCGCCGTTCAGGTACCAGCGGATGAAAGGCCCTGGCGCAAATCCATGATCGGCCGGCGAACTGTTGCTATGCCGTGTCTGGCCCCGGTTGCTTCGCTGGCGATAGAAACCATAGCACGGCGGCAACGAGCAGTAGTGCGGGCACATCTCCAATAAGGTGACCACTCTCATGTTCGTCATAGATGGACTGCGCCGCCATGATGCCGGCATGCACGACGTTCGCCAAGATGGTGAACGAGATCAGGCTCCGATTCTCCGAGGGTTTCCGAGCCGCGGCTATCAGGTAGCCGCCCAGGACTGCATAGACCCCGCATATCATCTGCAAGTAATATTTGCCTTCTCCGCCGTGCCGCACCCAGCCCGACGGCCAAATCAGGCCGAGCGGGTAGATAAGGAAGAAGATTGCGCCGAAGGCCAAGAGCGCAACGTTGAGTAGCGTTTCGCGTGTGCTCTCGCTCATGATAGAGTTTCCTATTTGGTAAAGTTGTGAAAGGAACGCCGGTGCAATGTTAAGACAAGAGGCCGATTTTGCCGGTCGCCAATTCATACACGCCGCCCACGATCTTCACCTTTTCGGTTTCCGCGAAACTCGCGAGCAAGGGTTCCGCGGTTTGGAGCCGTTTCACGTTAAGCGCGACATTTTCGGTGATCGTCGCCGCGAGAAGATCGTGCGGCGACGTCGCTTTCGCCGCTTCGACCGCGGGTTTGAGCGAGCGAACGAGACCGGGCAAATGCCCTGGCAGCGCGGTATCGTCCTCGGCCACTTTGATCGCGGCACTCAGCGCGCCGCAATTCGAGTGTCCGAGCACCATGACGAGCGGCACGCCCAAAAACTTCACCGCATATTCGAGACTGGCGAGCCCATCTTCATTGGCGAAATTGCCGGCGAGCCGGACAACAAAAAGGTCGCCTGGTCCTTGGTCGAACGCAAGTTCCGGGGCAACGCGCGAGTCCGAACAGCTCAAGACCGCGGCAATCGGATATTGCGATTTGGCACGCTCCGCGCGTCCGGCGGAAAAGTCCCGATGCGCCGGCTTGTTCGCAACATAGCGGGCATTTCCCTCCATCAAACGGCGCAGCGCCGCATCGGCGCCAATCGCGTTCGGCTTTGGCAGTTCGGCACCCGCTTCCTTTGCACTTGCGCGCGGAACACTTCCCGCGACAGCAAATCCGGCGGCCGCTTTTAGGGCGCCGCGCCTTGTAACGCCATGGTTGCAATTAATGGTGCCGCACATTTTTGGAAATTCCCAGTTTCGACGACATTGCTCGAACACGCGAACGCGATGATAGATCGTTCGCTGCTCATGCGGAAGGACTTGGATTCAATCCTCGCATCGCCTGCCCTCCCGATTGTCGCTGGTGCGCGCCATTGCTTCGCGGTGAGGCGCATCCACTGGGGCGTGATTGCCGTGTGAATTTTCTTTAGATTCTTGCTAAGCTTGCCCGGCTCGATTCGATTTCACCGTACTATGAGCTAGCCGATTGTGCTGTCTGCAAGGAGGACTCATGGACGCCAGTGTGGTCAACGCGGGGGCCGAATCTCGGAACCAGCTGTCTCCCGTCAATTCGCATAATGAGTGGGACCCGCTCGAGGAGGTTATCGTCGGGAGGCTCGAGGGGGCCACCATGCCATCCGACCATCCGGTCGTCACTTGCAACGTTCCGAAAGGAGCCGCCGCGCGCGCGCAGTCGCTCGTCGCCGGACTTCGTTATCCGAAGTTCATGGTCGAGCCAGCCCAGCGCGAGCTCGATGGCTTCATCGCGCTGTTGCGGTCGCTCGAAATTGTGGTCCGGCGGCCGGAGCCGGTGGATCACAAAAAGCAGTTCAGCACGCCCTACTGGTCATCTCGCGGCTTTTGCAATTCCTGTCCGCGCGACACAATGCTGGTCGTCGGCGACGAGATCATCGAGACGCCGATGGTTTGGCCCTGCCGCTACTTTGAGACGCATTCCTATCGTCCGATTCTCAAGGACTATTTCCGGCTGGGGGCTCGCTGGACGGCCGCTCCGAAACCGCAGATCACGGACGAGCTGTTCGATCCGGAGTTTCGCCTACCGGAGAAGGGCGAACCCATTACCTATATCCTGACCGAATTCGAGCCCGTCTTCGACGCGGCGGATTTCGTTCGCTGCGGACGCGACCTGTTCGTCACGCGGAGCAACGTAACCAACGCTCTTGGCATCGAATGGCTGCGACGTCACCTTGGGCCGGCTTACCGGATCCACGAAATCGAGAGCCGATGCCCCAATCCGATGCACATCGATACCACCATACTTCCGCTGCGACCCGGCAAGCTGCTCATCAACCCAGAGTACATCGACATCGGCCGCCTGCCTGACATCTTGAAGAAATGGGACATCTTGGCCGCGCCCGAACCCAACCCGATTGACGATTGGATGCTCAAAATCACGTCGCTGTGCGGCAAGTGGCTGAACATGAACATACTCATGATCGATGAAAAGCGGGTCATCGTCGATCCGCACCACACTGGCATGTTGCGGGCACTCGAAAAGTGGGGTTTTGAACCGATCGCTTGTGAGTTCTTACACTATGCTGCGTTCGGCGGAGCATTTCACTGCGCGACGCTAGACATCCGCCGGCGAGGTTCGTTGCAAAGCTATTTCTGATCCGGATGAAACCGCCGGTACCATTGGTGGCGCACGATCTATGAAGAGATTCTCAAGCCAATGATGCCGGCCAAGATCAGCCCGATGCACATCAATCTCGTCACAGTCGCCGGCTCGTTGAACAGATAAATGCCAAGCGCCACCGTCCCGGCCGCTCCAATGCCGGTCCAAATCGGATAAGCGGTGCCGACGGGAAGTGTCTTCAATGCCAGACCGAGCAGCCCAATGCTCGCCCCCATTGCGGCGACGGTCGCGAGCGACGGGTACAGGCGTGAAAATCCGTCGGTGTATTTGAGCCCGATCGCCCACGCGACCTCGCACAACCCCGCGGCAAACAAGAAGGGCCAAGCCATCTGCTGAATCCCTGTTGCACGGCGCCAAAGCATGCCGAAAAAGCCGGCCGGATTTTCGGGGATGCGCCAACTCTTTGAATTTGAGCGTTTCCTCTCCGGTCGCGTGATTCCAGTGATAGAGACGCGGCCACCTTACGAAACAGACGCCCGCCTTTGAAAGGCGCTCGACCACGTCGTATCACTTTTCATTCGCTTGATAGCTTGCGGCCTCACGCCTCCCCGCCACTTCGCGCGATGATCGCCTGGGCAAGATAAGGCTCGATTGCCTGCATGGTGCGGGTCGAGGCGCCCCCATATGCCTCCGCCGTCTCCGTGGCCGCGCGCCCCATCGCGCGCATTTCGGCCTTGTCAAAGAAGAGGAGCGCCAATTGCTTGGCAAGCGTTTCGGCATCGAATACCAACGCGCCTCCACCCGCATTATCGAGGCTTGCGTAAATTTCCTCGAAATCATCGACGTCCGGACCGTGCAGGATCGCGCAACCGAGCCGCGCCGCTTCGACAGGATTCTTGCCGCCGCCGCGGCACAAGGACTTGCCCGCGAAAATTGCGCCGGCGCCGCGAAGAAATAGTCCCGCCTCGCCCGCTGCAAGCGCGATCGTGATTTCCGGCAATGGCGCATTTTCGCGTTCGCTGCCGCGCAGCGCCGCGGTCAGGCCAAATTTCGCGGCGCCTCGGGCGATTTCGAAAACGCGCTTGGAGTTGTGCGGCACGATCACCGTCAAAAGGTCTGGAAACTGCCGCGCCAATTGGCGATGCGCGGCAAACGCGATCTCTTCTTCGCCGGGATAGACGCCATCGGCGACCCACGCCGGACGCGTCCCGATCCAAGCTATAAGCCGCGCCAAGGCGGATTGATCGACAGGTGCTGGAACGCAATCAAATTTGAGATTGCCGGTCACCTGAACTTTTTGCATCCCAAGTTTTTCGAAGCGCTGCGCGTCGGCATTTGTTTGCGCCAAACAAAATTCCACCCGGTGCAGCAGCGATCCGGCAAAGCCCGGAAATTTCCGCCAAATCAGGAACCGCCGCGCGGACAAGCGGGCGTCGACAAGCGCCACGGGAATTTTGCGCCGGCTCGCTTCGACGACAAGGTTTGGTGGAAACTTTGGCCCGCAGAGGAGGACGATATCTGGCCTCCAATGATCGAGAAACCGCCCCATGAATTGCGGGGCGTCGAGCGGCACGAGCTGGTGCAGAAATAGCGGCAAGCGCGGCGCGCGGAACGGGCCTTGAGACTCCTCTCCAATCGACAAAAGCACGGTAAAGCCGAGCTGTCCCAGTTTTTCGGCAAGCGGCGGCAAAACGAGAGCGTGCGCGGCACTTGCCGTCTGCAACAAGGCGAGCGGCCCTTCCGGGCGGGCCAGATAAGGCCGTCCGAGCCGCTCGTGGCGCCGCGAAAAATCATCGCGGCCGAGCTTTCCCCGCCAATAGAGAAATAATGGCCCGGTTAATCCAACGCCCGCGCTTGTCAGCCGGTAGGCGGAAAGAAGGGCCGACTCCTTCACGGCAGGCCTAAGAATTTCAAAGGGGCGGACTCTCTCCACGCACAGCTTTTGTCTTGGGATCGAGAGAGAGCCACCGCGCTCAAGGCTTGTCCCTCGCAGGATCGAGCAGACGATGCAGATGCGCCACGAAATAGCGCATATGGGCATTGTCCACCGTTGCCTGTGCCTTGGCTTTCCAAGCTTGCGCCGCCGACGCGTAGTCTGGAAAAATGCCGACGATATCGATTTTGGACAAATCGCGGAATTCGACGCCGTTCAAATCCTTGAGTTCGCCACCAAATACAAAGTGGAGGAGTTGTTTGCCGCTCGCGGTCATGCGTTTCCCGTCCTGCGTTCTTGGCGGTAAAGAGGCAATTTTACCATGTAAAGCCTTCTCGGAGTGTATGAAAGGGCAATCTCGCCTTTATGTTCCGGCGCCGCGGCGCCGTTGCGCTACGGATGAAAGGCTTCGCGGAATAACAATGCGGCGAAGGACTTAGCGCCAACGCGGACGTTTCGAAATATCTTAAATCGGGTATCCACTTCACAGCCGTTTTTTAGGCGAGGAGCCGATGTTGATGATGCCGGAATGTGTCGCGTGATCAACAGCGGCAGCCTGGCGAGCTAAACGGGGCTCCATCAAAGCCGCTTCAAGCGCCCGCCCGGCTCGATCAGAAGGTCGAGCGGATAGCCATTAAAAGCCTTATCGATGGCGAGCACGACGTGGCCGTGGAATTTCTCGACGCCCAGTTCGCCGCGGCTCATGAAGTCGCTGAGCTCGCTGTAATGGTCGATATCGCGGCAAATCACCCGCATGAGGTAATCGATCCGGCCGCCGATTTTGTAGCATTCCAAAACTTCGTTGCGTTTGCGGATCGCGGCCAGAAAACGCTCGAAATCCGCTTCGCGGTGGTTGATGAGGATAACCTCGACAAGCAGCATCACCGTGCCGCGGATTTTCGCAAGATCGAACTCGGCGACATAGCGCTTTATCAGCCCATCCTTTTCGAGCGATTTCACCCGCTCAAGGCAGGCGCTCGGCGACAAATGCACGTCTTCGGCGAGACGGACATTGCTGATCCGCGCGTGGAGTTGCAGACGCTTCATGATTTTCAAGTCCATGTCGTCGATCATGTGCCGGCGCGCCATTTCTCGCTCGCTTGCCGCTAGATTCTTGCGGTTTTTGAACGGTAACCCCCGTTTGGTCTAGGTCAAAATACCTAGCCGCATTTTTGCGCTTAAAAGGGGATTTGTCGCGGATATTCTGCGCGAAAACGAGGCAAAGTCCGGGGCAAGAGCGCCGTCTTTCGTGCGACAAATCCTTTCGGGAGGGAGTGTCGAGAGAAGGCTGCCATGTCCTTGCAAAGTTCCGTGTCCCCGCAAACCGCGAAAATCTCGCCGGCCAAAGCGTCCGCGCAAAGCGTCATCGCCCGCGAAGCCCGTTTTGGCGCGAAAAATTACGCGCCCCTTCCGGTTGTCTTGGCGAGTGGCGCCGGCGCGCATCTCTTCGATACCGGCGGCAAGCGCTATATCGATATGATGAGCGCCTATTCAGCGGCGAGTTTCGGTCACCTGCATCCGCGTCTCGTCCACGCCATGCAACGTCAACTCGGCCGCCTGGATATCGTCTCCCGTGCCTATCATACTGAAAATCTCGGGCCGCTTTGCGAGGAGCTCGCGGCTCTCGCCGGGCTCGATGCGTGCTTGCCGATGAACACCGGCGCGGAGGCGGTCGAGACCGCGATCAAGGCCGCGCGCCGCTATGGTTATGACTGGCTTTCGATTCCCCCCGGCAAGGCGGAAATTATTGTCGCCGCGGGGAATTTCCATGGCCGGACGACATCGATCATAGGCTTTTCGAGTGAGGCGTCCTACCGGCGCGGTTTTGGCCCTTTCGCGCCCGGCTTTGTCACGGTGCCTTTTGGCGACGCGCGGACGCTTGAGGCGGCAATCTCGCCGTTCACGGCCGCCGTTCTTATCGAGCCCATTCAGGGCGAGGCGGGCATTGTCGTGCCGCCCGCGGGATATCTGGCGAGCCTCCGGAAGATATGCGACCGGCACGGCATATTGTTGATTTTCGACGAGGTCCAGTCGGGCTTTGGGCGCACGGGCGTAAATTTCTGTTTTGAACACGAGAACGCCAAGCCCGACGGTCTTGTCGCCGGCAAGGCGCTCGGCGGCGGGTTGATGCCGGTCTCCGCGTTTGTCGCGCGGCGCGCCGTCATGGACGTTTTCGATCCGGGCAGCCATGGCTCGACCTTTGGCGGCAATCCGCTTGCCGCGGCGGTCGCGCGCGAGGCGATCCACGTTCTCCAAGACGAGGATCTCGCCCTGCGCAGCCGCGTCCTGGGGAAAACCTTGCTCGCCGCGCTTGCCGGCATCGATCATCCGGCAATCGTCGAGGTGCGCGGCAAAGGGCTTTGGGCGGGCGTCGAGCTCGATCCCGCGCGCGCCAGCGCTAGGGACGTGTGTCTCGCCATGCTGCGGCGCGGCGTTTTGACCAAGGAGACGCATGAAACCGTCATTCGTTTCGCGCCGCCCCTCGTTATCGAGGAGGCCGATCTGTTGCAGGCGGTCGAGGTCTTCCATGACGCGCTTGAGGACGCCGTCGCGCCTCGTGCCGTGAGGTTCGTTGGATGAACTATTATGCCGCAACCGCGCCGGGCCCGGAAAATGGCGCCGGAACCGCCGCCTTGCCGAATTGCAGGCAAAAAGTTTTGATGTGCGCGCCCGATCATTTTGGCGTGAACTACGTCATCAATCCGTGGATGGATGGCAATCGCGGCCGCATCGATCATGCTCTTGCGGTCAGGCAATGGAATAATCTCAAAAATGTGGTTGGAGCGCATGCGGACATCACGCTGATCGAGCCGCAGCCGGATTTGCCGGACATGGTGTTTACCGCCAATGCCGGCATGGTGTTGGGCAAATTGGCGGTTGCGAGCCGTTTTCGGTATTCGGCGCGGCAAGGAGAAGAGCGCTATTTCGGCCAATGGTTCGAGCAGAATGGTTTTCCGCTGGCGCCATGGCCGGAGGATATTTTTTTCGAAGGTGCGGGCGATGCCTTGCTCGATCGCGGCCAGCCTATCGTGTGGTGCGGATATGGCTTCCGGTCAGACAAAACCGCCCCCGCCGCGCACGAAAATATTTTCAAACGCCCCGTCGTCGGTCTGCGGCTTATTGATCCCCGCTTTTACCATCTCGACACCTGTTTTTGCCCGCTCGAAGGCGGCTATCTCATCTATTATCCGGCAGCTTTCGATGCCGCGAGCCGGGCGAAGATCGAAACAAAAGTCGCGCCGGAAAAACGGGTCGCCGTCGGCGAGGAAGATGCCGAGCAATTCGCCTGCAACGCCGTCGATCTCGATGGCCATGTTTTTCTCAACGGTGCGTCGGCAGAATTGCAGGAAAGGTTGCGCGCTGCCGGCTTTACGCCAGTCATCGTGCCTCTGTCCGAATTCATGCGCGCGGGCGGGGCCGCCAAGTGCCTCACGCTTAAATTGAAGGAAAGTTGGGGACTAGCGAATTGATTTGTCGGACCCGGCGCCGCGCGTAGCTTTTGCGGAATTTGAAGCCACTTCGAACTCCGAGTAATGCGCCCGCGCGACCCTGCGTTTCTGGCGGGGCCGGAGCGGGGCTAGCGGGCTTAGGAACCTCGCAGTTGAGCAGGGCGCCCGGTTGAAGACCTCCGTCACCACCTTTCATCCCGGCCAAGGCCAGCGGTCATGCGGGCGTTACCCGGCCTTTCCAAAATTGGGCAAATACAGATTGGGCTTGCGAATGCTGCGCCGCAGCGTATAATTTGCCGCAGGGCAGCAACAAGCGATGGAGGTTGGCATGGCGCATCCGGCCCGCACGGCATTGGTCCTGCAAGGAGGCGGCGCTCTTGGCGCCTACGAACTCGGGGCAGCGCGGCGGCTCTACAAGGACGCGGCTTTCGCGCCCGACGTGATTGCCGGTGTCTCGATCGGCGCGATTACTGCCGTCCTCCTGGCCCGGCCGGCAGCAGGTCTTAAGCCGCTCGAGGCGCTCGAGGCGTTCTGGCAAAAAATCACCGTGTCTGGAATGCTTCTCCCGCCGCCTTTCCGGCCCTACGCGTCGCTTCTGGGCAACCCCAATTTCTTCGTCCCGCGGCTTGACTACTACGCCCTGCCGGTCTGGACCAATTTTTACGACACGGAGCCGCTCCGCGTGACGTTGTCAGAATTGGTCGACCTCGAGGCACTTGCCGATCCAGAGGCCGCCCCGGGGCTGCTGGTGAGCGCGACGGATGTGGAGGCGGGAGAGATCGCGTATTTCTATAGCCGGGACAAGGGACTGTCGCTCGACCACATCGTCGCGAGCGGCAGCCTGCCGCCGTCGTTCCCGATGACGGTGATCGATGGCAAATCCTACTGGGATGGAGGATTATTCGACAATACGCCGCTCGGCGCCGTGCTCGACAGGCTCGATGGCGCAGCGGACGCGGACCGGACCATTTATGTCGTCAATTTGTTTCCGAATAAGGCACCCATTCCCCGCAATATGTCCGAGGTCACGGCGCGGACCCAAAATCTCCAGTTCGCCAACAAAACCTTGCAGGATGTGAAAATGCTGCGGCGGATCGACGAGGTCGCCGACTTGATGGAGGCGCTCGAAAACCTCCCCGACGGCAATCCGCTCACGGACAATCCAGCCTATCAGGCGGTGGCGAAGCGCAACTACGTCCGTGTCCCGCGAATTGTCCCGATCACGCGTCCGGGCCAGGTTTCGGGTTTTGGGGCTAGCGATTTCTCGCCCCAGACAATCGAACAACGGGCGAACGAGGGCTACAAACAGACCGAATTGGCGCTGCAGGCATGAGGAACCCTTCTTGCCTGCTTTCGAGGTCTGGACGAAGCGGCTTTGAAGCTGCTCTACCTTGCCATCAAAAATGCCGGCCTGCGCCGGCCGGCGGGGGATTGAATGGACTGCTGCGGATGGGGCAATTTGCCATTCAGTTCGGCGACCATTTTTCTGGGACAGGACGAAGAGGCTAGCTTGGGCTCGACCCCGGGGATGCCCTCGATGATTGGAGATGGGATCCAGTGTAGGCGTGCCGTATGGTCACTCCATGGGCTCTAAGCTCAGCGGCGCCATTGGCCAGAAACGCACTTATTGCCCGAATCGGACGGCTTTTGCGCCGAATTCTTCGCCGTTTTGGGCAGGGGTGAGACAACCTTAGCCGCGTCCCGGTTCGGGAAGAATAGGACGCGGCGGAGGCTCAAACGATCAATGGCAGCACTTCATGATCCGCTTGCCGGTCTTCTAGACAATGCCCCACTTATTTCTTGCCCGGCGCGGGCTTAGCTGGAGCTGGAATGGCCGGCACGGTGGCCCCAGGCGCCGGCTTCTCGGCCTTGGGAGGCTCCGGAGGCTCGGTCCGCTCGATCTTCGCGGTCTTGCGCAAGTCCGCGACGAGCGCGGTTTGCGCCTTTTGCACGACATAGCGGGTGACTTGCTCCTTGACCTGGTCGAAGGGCGGGAAGGTTTTTTGCCGTTTGTCCAGGACCTCAATGATATGCCAGCCAAAAGGGCTTTTCACCGGATCGGAGACCTGCCCCACCTCCAGCTTGAACGCGGCATTGGAGAATTCCGGCACCATGCGATCCTTGGTGAACCAGCCGAGATCTCCGCCTTCCGAGCCCGGGTCTTTCGACACTTCCTTGGCGATTGTGGCAAAGTCATCGGTCCCGCTGCTCGCCATGAGTCGTTTCAGCGTCTTCTTGGCTTCTTCCTCGGTGGCAACAAGAATATGCCGCGCGTGGATTTCGGTCTCGGGCTTTTGCGCCTTGGCCGCCTCGTCGTAAGTGGCCTTGATCGCCGCGTCGGTGGCCGCCGCCTTCGCGACCTGCTCGAGCACGGTTTCCATCAGCAGTTTCTCGCGATAATATGCGAGTTTCTTCGCGAATTCCGGGGTTTGGTCGGCCTTTTCGGCAAGCGCCTTCTGCGCCACCAATTCGCCGTCGATCAAAAAGTCGAGAAGATATTTGTCGCGCGCCTTGCCGTCCAGCTGAGGCGGCAGGCTCGTGTGAAGATCGCTGGCGGCGATCTTCACATCGTCGTCGGTAATTTGCTTGCCGTTGACCGTGGCGAGCACCTTGGCTGCTTCCGGCGAGGCGGCAACAATCGCAACAGAGAACAAGGTCAGCAGAAACGCCAGACCAGCGGTTCTGTTACACGCGTGTTTCGTCAACAACATGAGTCCAAGCTCCGGGCTAATACAGGAAGACCGCTCCGCAGTCACCGCGGCGCGTTGCTCAAGACGGGCATTTGCCGCGTGACCATGCACAGAGCGGCGGATTTGACAAGCCCCGGTCCCAATCTTATCTGTCGGACAGGCCTCCGTGGATGATTTTTCGAGAATTCGCGGCCCCCGCGCCGGCGCTTGGCGCCGGGAGTTCGCGCCTGCCGCGCTGCCGCTCGAGCTTTTTTGGACGTGAGGGCGGTCCTTGCCGGAACGCCGGCTTTTGCCGGACGGCCGGGGAAATAGGATTTCCAGTTAGGAACGCGAGAATTTGGTACCGCGGAAATCTTGAAATGGTATGTCGCACTTCGGCGGTCCGCTGCGGCGCGGGAAATCAAGCCCGGACCGTGCCTTGCGCAAACGCCACGTGGATCGCGCAGAATCTAACCAGAAAAGCTAGGGGCGAAAGCCGATGGCCGGGGATGTTCCGGCCGTTTTCGAGAAAGGTTGTTTCGTAATGTTGGGCTCCCTTGCGAAAAGGATTTTCGGATCGTCGAACGATCGCCGGCTCAAGGGATATAGGCCAAGAGTCGCGGCCATCAACGCGCTCGAGCCCGAAGTGGGGAAGTTGAGCGATGCCGATCTACGGGCCAGAACCGGGCAGTTTCGTACAGCCCTTGCCGAGGGCAAGACGCTTGACGAAATTCTGGTTCCGGCTTTCGCCACGGTGCGGGAAGCGGCGCGCCGCGTCCTCGGCCAGCGCCATTTCGATGTTCAGCTCATTGGCGGGATGGTGCTGCATGAGGGCGCGATCGCCGAGATGCGCACCGGCGAAGGCAAGACCCTTGTCGCGACGCTCGCCACTTATCTCAACGCGCTCGCGGGCAAGGGCGTCCATGTCGTCACCGTCAACGATTATCTCGCCCGCCGCGATGCCGAATGGATGGGCAGCATTTATCAGTTCCTCGGCCTTTCGACCGGGGTCATCGTGCATGGCCTCGATGACGACCAACGCCGCCGCGCCTATGCCGCCGACATCACCTATGGCACCAACAATGAGTTCGGCTTCGACTATCTCCGCGACAACATGAAATACGAGCTCGCCCAGATGGTTCAGCGCGGCCATCATTACGCGATCGTCGATGAGGTCGATTCGATCCTCGTCGACGAGGCCCGGACCCCGTTGATCATTTCGGGCGCCTCCGACGACAGGTCCGACCTCTATATCGCGATCGACAAGGTGATCCCGCGCCTCGCGGCCGGCGACTTCGAACTCGACGAAAAACAACGCACGACCAATCTCACCGAGGCCGGCAACGAACAAATGGAGCAAATGCTTGGAGAAGCTGGGGTCCTGATCGAAGGCTCGCTCTATGAGGCCGCCAATGTCACAATCGTGCATCACGTGAATCAGGCCTTGCGCGCGCATAAATTATTCAGGCGCGACAAGGATTACATCGTGCGCAAGGGCGAAGTCGTCATTATCGACGAGTTCACGGGCCGGATGATGCCGGGCCGCCGTTACTCCGAAGGACTCCATCAGGCCCTCGAAGCCAAGGAGCATGTCACGATCCAGCCCGAGAACGTGACGCTCGCCTCGATCACCTTCCAGAATTATTTCCGCCTCTACGGCAAACTCGCCGGGATGACCGGAACGGCGGCGACCGAGGCGGATGAATTCGCCGAAATCTATAAGCTCGAGGTCGTCGAGATACCGACCAACAAGCCGGTCAGGCGTCTCGACGAGGACGATGAAGTCTATCGCACGGCGGAAGAAAAACTGCGTGCGATCATTCGCGAGATCGAGGCCGCCAACGCGAAGTTCCAGCCGATGCTCGTCGGCACGACGTCGATCGAGAAGTCCGAGCAACTTGCCGAGGCGATGACAAAGCAGGGCTATAAGCAAATCGATTTCACGGCGCCGGAAGCCCTGCCAAAACTCTACGCGGCGGCGCGATCGGACAAGCCCTCCAAACTTTTCGCGGTGCTGAACGCCCGCTTCCACGAACAGGAGGCCTATATCGTCGCCGAAGCGGGCGTGCCTGGCGCGATTACGATCGCGACCAACATGGCCGGCCGCGGCGTCGACATTCAGCTCGGCGGCAATGTCGAAATGCGGGTTGCGCAAGAATGCGCCGGACTGCCGATGGACGCCGAGCGCGAGGCGAAGGAAACCGAAATCCGGGCCGAGGTCGAAGTTTTTCGCGCGAAAGCTATCGGCGCCGGCGGCCTCTACATCATCGGCACCGAACGCCACGAGAGCCGCCGGATCGACACCCAGCTGCGCGGCCGTTCCGGCCGCCAGGGGGATCCGGGGCGCTCGAAATTCTTCTTGTCGCTGAAGGACGATCTGATGCGGATTTTTGGCTCCGACCGGATGGAGTCCATGCTCGTCAAGCTTGGTCTTCAAGAAGACGAAGCGATCGTCCATCCATGGATCAACAAGGCCTTGGAAAAGGCCCAGCAAAAAGTCGAGGCGCGCAATTTCGACATGCGCAAGAACGTTCTGAAATACGACAATGTGATGAACGATCAGCGCAAGGTCGTCTTCGAACAGCGCCGCGAGATGATGGCGCAAGAGTCGCTCGAAGACATGATTTCCGACATGCGTCACGGTGTCGTCGACGATCTTATCGCCAAACACGTTCCGCGCGATGCCTATCCCGAGACTTGGGACGTCGAGGGGCTGAATAAATCGGTCCATGGCGCGTTCAATATTTCACTTCCGATGAGCGATTGGGCGAAGGAAGAGGGAATCACCGAGGACGAAATGCACGAAAGGCTGCGGAAGGCGGCCGACGAAGCATATACCGCTCGCGTCGACAGGAACGGCGCCGAAGTTACGCGTTATGTCGAAAAGCAGATCGTTCTGCAGGCGCTCGACCATCTGTGGCGCGAGCATCTCGTGACGCTCGACCATCTGCGTCAAGTTGTCGGGTGGCGCGGCATGGCCCAGCGCGATCCGCTGAACGAATACAAATCCGAGGCCTTCGAGCTGTTCGGCGAACTCATTACCCATTTGCGGGAAATGACGACCGCGCAATTGAACCGCGTCGAGGTCGCCTTGGAGCCGCCGCCGATGGAGGCACTCGAAATTGCGGGGCCGGATGCGCCCGCGCCGCCGGGCGCCGCGATCAACGCCGCATTTGGCCCGGCGAGCGCCGATCCCGCCATTACCCGAGGCACGAAGCCGGTTTTTAGCGCTGCAGGCGGGGACGCTATCGAAACACTTGTCCGCGAGCCGGCGGAAAAGCGGTTGGCCTATGGCAAGGTGGGGCGCAACCAACCTTGTCCCTGCGGCTCGGGCCGGAAATATAAGCATTGTCATGGGGTGGCCGTGTGAGGAGATTGAAATGCAACGAGGGGGAGCAAATCGCCTTCGTTTTCCCGTTGCCGCGCTCGTCTGTACTCCGCGCGGAAGTTTGGTCAGCGCCGCGTCGCGGACGAACGCCTTCGCGCTCAGTTGGCGGCAGTCGAAATATCGGGCGTTTCCGGGAGCAATTACCGTTTCGCGGCTTCGCTAAGTTCTCTGGATGATTGACCGAAGAGTTTGCCACTTTGGGAGTCAGCGGAAGCACCCAGATTGCCCCTGGACTATCGCATCTGTGTATTCAGATGTGAGGGCGAGCAGATAAACGAATGAGTCGTCAGAACGCCCAAGTTTCTTCAGGTCCCAATGCGCGTTGATTAAAATCTTGCCGGCCGTGGGATTTCGATATTCTTTTCGGGCTCCGGATTTGTCTCGCCCTTGTACACATCGTTCAGAATATCGGCGGCGGTCGGCTGCTCGCGCCAATATTGGAACAGGATCGCCACGTCGAAGACCGTCATCTCGCCGATTTGTTCATAGAATCGCGAAGTCTCATATTTTTCCTGGGTGGCCGCGGATCCGGATAGGCAAAGGTTCATGCGGGTCTGATACACACGGGGCGAAATGTTCCGGGACAGCCAGCTCATGGCGCGGCTGCCCCGTTGAACTGGCGTGAAAACTGCTTGGTCAGCCGTTGAGCACCTGGGCGACCGCCGAACAAGAGACCGCAGATGAACATCCACGAGTACCAGGCCAAAGCCGTCCTCAAGGAATTCGGGGTCCCGGTGCCGCGCGGGATCGCTCTGCTGCGCGCCGCCGATGCCGGAGCCGCGGCAGCGAAGCTCGGGGGCCCGGTTTGGGTCGTAAAATCCCAAATCCATGCGGGCGGGCGTGGCAAAGGCACTTTTAGAGAGAAGGCGGCTAAGGTGAAGGCGGCCAGAGGCAAAGGGGGGATACGACTCGCCAAATCTGTGGCGGAGGTCGAGACAATTGTCGACGAAATGCTTGGAGGGATACTAGTAACGGCACAGACCGGCCCAGCCGGGAAACAGGTGAACCGGATTTATCTCGAGGAAGGCGCCAATATCGTCAAGGAGTTCTATCTTTCCTTCCTAGTCGATCGATCCGTGAGCCGCGTCGCTTTCGTTGTCTCAACGGCAGGCGGCACGGACATCGAGGAAGTAGCGCGTCAGATGCCGGACAGGATCGCCAGTTTCACGGTCGATCCGGCGACCGGGATCATGCCGCACCACGGCCGGGCGGCCGCCAACGTCCTCGGCCTTTCCGGCGGCCTCGCCCAACAGGTGGCAAAACTGACCTCGCAGCTTTACGCGGCCTTCGTTGCCAAGGATATGCTGATGCTCGAAATCAACCCGCTGATTGTCTCGGCGGAGGGCGAGCTCAAATGCCTCGACGCCAAAATCTCGTTCGACGACAACGCGCTTTACCGGCATCCGGAGATCGCCGCCCTTCGCGACGAAACCGAGGAGGACGCCAAGGAAATCGAGGCGGCGAAACACGACTTAAATTACATCGCGCTCGAAGGTACGATCGGCTGCATGGTGAATGGCGCCGGTCTTGCCATGGCGACAATGGACATCATCAAGCTTTATGGCGCGGAGCCCGCGAATTTCCTCGATGTCGGCGGCGGCGCCACCAAGGACAAGGTGGAGCACGCGTTCAAGATCATCACAGCCGACCCAAGAGTCAGAGGCATTCTGGTGAATATTTTCGGCGGGATCATGAAATGCGATGTGATTGCCGAGGGCGTCATCGCCGCTGTGAAGGAAACGGGCCTCAAAGTGCCGCTCGTCGTGCGGCTCGAAGGCACAAATGTCGATCTCGGCAAGAAAATCATCGCGCGATCCGGCCTCAATGTCATCCCAGCGGACGACCTCGATGATGCCGCAAGGAAAATCGTCGCGGCGGCCGGAAAGGTCTGAGCCAATGCCGATCCTCGTCAACAAGGATACGAAGGTCATTTGCCAGGGTTTTACCGGCAAGAACGGCACGTTCCATACCGAACAGGCGATCGCCTATGGGACCAGAATGGCCGGCGGCGTCTCGCCTGGCAAGGGCGGCGCGACCCATCTTGGCCTGCCGGTGTATGATACGGTCGCTGCAGCGCGCGCGGCGACCGGCGCCGAGGCGAGCGTCGTCTATGTTCCCCCGCCCGGCGCGGCCGACGCGATCTGCGAGGCGATCGACGCCGGAATGCCGCTGATCGTCTGCATCACCGAAGGGATTCCGGTGGCGGACATGATCAAGGTCAAACGTGCCCTTTGCGGCTCGAAATCGAAGTTGATCGGGCCGAACTGCCCCGGCGTGGTGACCGCCGGAGAATGCAAGATCGGCATCATGCCCGGCAATATTTTTAAGCCCGGCTCGGTTGGAATTGTCTCTCGCTCGGGGACCTTGACCTACGAGGCCGTCTATCAAACGACGCAGGAAGGGCTAGGCCAGACGACCGCGGTCGGCATCGGCGGCGATCCGGTCAAGGGCGCCGACTTCATCGAAATCTTGGAATTGTTCCTGGCCGATGACGCCACCAAATCCATCGTCATGATCGGCGAGATTGGCGGCTCGTCCGAGGAAGACGCAGCCCAATTCATCGCCGCCGAGGCGAAGCGCGGCCGCAAGAAACCGGTCGTTGGCTTTATCGCGGGCCGCACCGCGCCGCCCGGCCGGCGCATGGGTCATGCCGGCGCGATCATCGCTGGCGGCAAGGGCGGCGCCGAAGACAAAATCGCCGCCCTGGAAGCGGCCGGCGTTCGCGTGTCGCCCTCGCCCGCAAGGCTCGGCAAGACCCTTGCCGAGATGCTGCGCGGATGAGCCAGATCTTGAGAATTGAACGGGGCGTCCGCATGTATGGACATGGTGCGGACAACCGGGCCGGCCGGGCGAGATTTGGCTTTTTGGCGGAAACGAAGGCACCGCCGGGGTCCGGCAAATGGCGGCGGCGAGCTTTGTTTGCGAACCACGCTTATATTCGCTCCCCCCAAAAATGCGCACTTCGATGAATTTTGAACGAAATGGGGGTTTGAAGGATTTCGGCTCAAAGGAGATGACGATGGCGCGCCAGGATACGAATGGAAACGCAAATGGTTCGGGCGGCGGGCCGGGCGGCCGCTCGGCCGCCAATGCCGCCTTCGCGCGGACGTCGTTTCTTGATGGGGCGAACGCCGCCTACGTCGAACAACTCCAAAATAACTTTTGGCACGATCCGGCCTCTCTCGACCCCTCGTGGCGCGAATTTTTTACGCAGATGGAAGATGACAGCGCTACGATTGCGCAGGGAGCGCAAGCGCCGCGCTGGAAGCGGCCGGGTTGGCCGGCCGCCGCTGACGGCGAACTCGTTTCGGCGCTCGACGGCAACTGGGCGGACGCAGAGGCGCGGACCGGCGCCAAGCTTGAGGCGAAAGTAGGCGAAGACGGTTCTCTGTCCCAAGGCGAGCTCCAACGCGCGACCAGAGATTCGGTGCGGGCGTTGATGATGATCCGCGCCTATCGCATGCGCGGCCATCTCCATGCCAATCTCGATCCGCTTGGCATCGCGCCCCCGAAAGATCACGAAGAGCTGCATCCTTCCGCCTATGGGTTCACGGAGTCCGACTACACCCGGAAAATTTTCATTGACGGCGTGCTTGGGCTCAAATTCGCGACCATTCCTGAAATGTTGAATATCCTGCGCCGTACCTATTGCGGCACCATCGGATTCGAATTCATGCATATTTCAGATCCCGCCGAAAAGAGCTGGCTGCAGCGGCGGATCGAAGGCCCGGGCAAGGAAATAACGTTTACCAAGGAAGGCAAGCGCGCAATCCTCAACAAGCTCGTCGAATCGGAGGGGTTCGAGCATTTCCTCGCCATCAAATACACGGGCACGAAGCGCTTCGGTCTCGACGGCGGCGAAGCCATGATCCCGGCGCTGGAGCAAATTATCAAGCGCGGCGGCGCCTTGGGGGTCGAGGACATCGTCATCGGCATGGCGCACCGTGGCCGCCTCAATGTCCTTTCCCAGGTCATGGAGAAGCCGCACAAGGCGATTTTCAATGAATTCAAGGGCGGCTCTTTCACGCCTGACGATGTCGAGGGTTCGGGCGACGTCAAATATCATCTCGGCGCATCATCCGACCGCGCCTTCGACAACAATCGCGTCCATCTGTCGCTGACCGCGAACCCGTCGCATCTCGAGATCGTCGATCCCGTCGTTCTCGGCAAAGTGCGCGCCAAGCAAGATCAATTGCACGATGTCGTCGAGCGCACGAAAGTGTTGCCTCTCCTCATTCACGGTGACGCATCGTTCGCGGGTCAGGGTGTGGTCGCCGAATGTTTCGGGCTTTCCGGGCTCAAGGGATACAAGACCGGAGGGTCGATTCACTTTATCATCAACAATCAGATTGGCTTCACCACCGCGCCGCGCCACTCGCGATCCTCGCCCTATCCATCGGATACGGCCAAAATGATCGAGGCACCGATCATTCACGTCAACGGCGACGATCCGGAAGCCGTCGTCTATGGCGCGAAGATCGCGATCGAATTCCGGCAAAAATTCCATAAGCCGGTGGTCATCGACATGTTCTGCTATCGCCGGTTCGGCCACAACGAAGGCGATGAACCCGCGTTCACCCAGCCGGTGATGTACAAGAAAATCCGCTCGCACAAGACGACGCTCCAAATCTATACCGAAAAGCTCGTCACCGAGGGCGTCATGACCGATGGCGAGGTCGCAAAACTGCAAGCGAATTGGCGCCATCACCTCGAAACCGCGTTTGACGCCAGCCAATCCTTTAGGCCCAGCAAGGCCGATTGGCTTGATGGCCGCTGGGTCGGTCTTAAGCCGGCGGTGGCCGGGGCCGAGGACGACCGCCGCGGCCGCACCGGCGTAGACCGCGCGCGGCTCACCGAAATCGGCCTTCGCTTTACGTCGGTCCCGGAAGGATTCGACATCCACCGCACCATCCGGCGCTTGCTCGACAATCGCCGCAAAATGGTCGAGACCGGCGAGGGCATCGACTGGGCCATGGGCGAGGCGCTCGCATTCGCGACACTTGTCGATGAAGGCTATCCGGTGCGCCTTTCCGGCCAGGACACAGAGCGCGGCACTTTCTCGCAACGCCACGCCGCCCTGATCGACCCGGAAACGGAAGCGCGCTACGTCCCTTTGAACAATATCCGCCAGGAGCAGGCACGTTTCGAAGTTCTCAATTCGATGCTGTCGGAAGAAGCGGTGCTTGGGTTCGAATATGGCTATTCGTTAACCGAACCCAATGCCTTGACCGTTTGGGAAGCTCAGTTCGGCGATTTCGCCAATGGCGCGCAGGTAGTGTTCGATCAATTCATTTCGGCCGGCGAACGCAAATGGCTGAGGATGTCGGGTCTCGTCTGCCTCTTGCCGCATGGCTACGAAGGCCAGGGGCCGGAACATTCCTCGGCGCGGCTTGAACGCTTCCTGCAGATGTGCGCCGAGGACAATATGCAGGTGGCAAATTGCACGACGCCCGCCAATTATTTTCACATCTTGCGGCGTCAATTGAAGCGCGACATCCGCAAGCCGCTCATCCTGATGACGCCAAAATCGCTCCTCCGCCACAAGCGCGCTGTCTCGCCGCTCGACGAGTTTGCTATCGGCGCCTCCTTCCATCGGCTTTTGCTCGATGACGCCGAAGTGATTCCGGGCGGAACGGCCGCCCTCGTGGAAGACGCCAGGATGCGCCGGGTGGTCTTGTGTTCCGGGAAAGTCTATTATGATCTTTTCGAAGAGCGCGCGAAGCGCGGCATAAACGACATCTACCTGCTGCGTGTCGAGCAGCTCTATCCCTTCCCGCTCAAAGCCCTTGTTGCTGCTTTGTCGCGATTCAAAGGGGCCGAAATTTTCTGGTGCCAGGAGGAGCCAAAAAACATGGGCGCCTGGAATTTTGTCGATCCTTACCTCGAATGGGTGCTCGGCCAGACGGGCGGCAAATCCAAGCGGCCGCATTATGCCGGCAGGCACGCGTCGGCCTCGACCGCGACCGGGCTGATGCCGAAACACCTGGCGGAACTCAATGCCTTCATGGACGATGTTTTCGCGGCTTGACCGGCGGGGCTATTGTTTCTTCGATTGGACGCACTCCAAATAAAGCCGGAAGGCTTTGGGCGGGACATATGGCAACTGAAATCCTTGTGCCGGCTTTGGGCGAATCGGTCACCGAGGCAACAGTCGGACGCTGGTTCAAGAAGGCAGGCGAGCCGGTCAAGGCGGACGAACCAATCGTCGAACTTGAAACGGATAAGGTAACAGTCGAAATCAACGCGCCGGCGTCTGGTGTCCTTTCTGCAATTGTCGCCAAGGACGGCGAGACGGTTGAGCCCGGGGCTGTTCTCGGCCAGATCGGGGACGCCGCGTCCGCCGCGCCTCGCAAGGCCGAAGCCAAGCCAGTTCCGCCGCCGGCGGCGCCGGTGAGTCCGGCGCCTGCCCAAGCCGCGCCTTCCCCGCAAAAAATGCCTGCTTCGCCCGCGGCGGCAAAAATCGCCGCCGATCATGGCTTAGATCCCGTCGCTGTCGCGGGGTCCGGCAAGCGCGGCCAGGTCCTAAAGGGCGACGTTCTCGATTATGTTGCAAGTCCCCCGGCCCCTGCCCCCGCCGCGCCGCCGCCGTCTTCGGCGCCCGCCCCGGCGGTTGCTCGCGAGGAGCGCGTGCCGATGACGCGGCTCCGCCAGACGATCGCGCGGCGCCTCAAGGATGCGCAGAACACCTCCGCCATGCTAACGACTTTTAACGAGGCCGACATGAGCGAGGTCATGGCCCTGCGCGCGCGCCACAAGGACGCGTTCGAACGAAAGCACGGCGTAAAGCTCGGCTTAATGGGGTTTTTCGTGAAGGCCTGCGCCGGCGCGCTCAAAGAGGTGCCCTCAGTCAACGCCGAGATCGACGGCGCCGACATCGTCTACAAGAATTACTATCACCTTGGTGTCGCGGTCGGCACCGACAAGGGCCTCGTCGTGCCGGTCGTGCGCGATTGCGACAGGCTCGACCTCGCCGGCATCGAGAAGACGATCGCCGATCTCGGCACGCGCGCCCGCGCCGGCCAGCTCAAGATCGAGGAGCTGCAGGGGGGCACCTTCACCATCACCAACGGCGGGGTCTATGGCTCGCTGATGTCGACGCCGATCCTCAATGTGCCGCAGTCGGGCATTTTGGGAGTGCACAAGATTCAAGAGCGGCCGGTGGCCGCCGCGGGCAAGATCGAGATTCGCCCGATGATGTATCTCGCGCTCACTTACGATCACCGCATCGTCGATGGCAAGGAGGCGGTGACTTTTTTGGTCCGGGTCAAGGAGGCGCTTGAGGACCCGGCGCGGCTCGTGCTGGATGTTTAGAGACGGACAATTTCTTTTGCGGTTCCGGCGTTCTGCCGGACCAGAATCGACTCGATGTTCCTGGCGCTCTCGGCCCAGCTCCAAGCACAAAGAATCCGGGGCCGTCAGGTCCCTCCTCGGGTGGAGATCGTTATGGTGCAAGGCAATGATTACATCATTCGCGGAGGCGCCGCTGGCAGGGAGCGCCTAAGGATGCTCTCCCGCATGATGTACGCGAGCACGGCGTCATTGTTTGATCGTTTCGGTCTCAGAGACGGGCAGCTGTGCCTCGATATTGGCTGCGGCGGGGGTGACGTCACCTTGGAATTGGCCGGACGCGTAGGCCCGCGCGGCAAGGCCGTCGGCGCAGACATCGATGAGGCGCAACTCGACATCGCGCGCCGCGAAGCGGATGCAAATGACATTCGCAACGTAGAGTTTCGCGTGCTCGACATAAGAACCGCGGAAGAGGACATTGGTCCTGCCTTCGACGTTGTTTATGCCCGCTTCCTGCTCACCCATCTCGACGACCCATCTCTCGCCGTCGCGGCGTTTTATCGCTATTTGCGCCCCGGTGGACTCGTCATTGTCGAGGATATAGATTTCAGCGGCTATTTCACCTATCCCGAATCCGAAGCGTTTCAACGCTACAAGGAACTCTATTGCACTTTGGTGCGAAGACGCGGCGGTGATCCGGACATCGGGCCACGCTTGCCCTTTTTGCTGACCGACGGCGGTTTCGAGAAGGTGGATATAAATCTTGTTCAACCGATCGGAACAATGGGCGAGGTCAAACTTTTAAACGTTATCACCTTGGAAAATATTGCTGACGCTATCCTGCGGGATGGCCTTGCCTTGCGGCAAGAAATCGATACCTGGGTACAGGAACTCAATCGCTTCGCGGAAAATCCGCGAACCGTGGCGGGGGTGCCACGAGTTATTCAAGCCTGGGGCCACCGGCCGGCAGCCAGTTAATTTGGATAGACCTGATGACCTACGATCTCGCTGTCATCGGCACCGGCCCCGGCGGCTATGTCTGCGCGATCCGCGCGGCGCAGCTCGGCTTAAAAGTTGCCGTCGTCGAAAAACGCAAGACCCATGGCGGCACCTGCCTCAACGTCGGCTGCATACCCTCGAAGGCCTTGCTCCATGCTTCCGACAAATTCGCGGAAGCTGGCCACGAGCTTGCCGCGTTCGGGGTCATCACCGGCAAGCCGCAGCTCAACCTTCCCGCGATGATGAAACATAAGGACGAGACGGTCGCCGCCAATGTCAACGGCGTCGGCTTTCTGTTGAAGAAGCACAATATCGACGCTTTTTTTGGGCAGGGCACGATTCCCGCGCCGGGCGCAATCGACGTCAAGGCAGACGATGGATCAATTCAAAGGCTCGAGACCAAGAATATCGTCATCGCCACGGGCTCGGAGGCCGCGCGGCTACCGGGCATCGAGATCGACGAAAAAACCATTCTGTCCTCGACCGGCGCGCTTTTGCTCGAAACGGTGCCGCAAAAGCTACTTATTGTGGGGGCGGGCATCATCGGCCTCGAACTCGGCTCTGTCTGGCGCCGCCTTGGCGCAGCGGTGACCGTTGTCGAATATTTGGATCGCATCTTGCCAGGGTTTGACGGCGAAGTGGGAAAACAGTTCCGGCGCATGCTGGAGAAACAAGGTTTTGAATTTCGTCTCGGCCATAAGGTGGCAGGGATCGACAAAACGAAAGCGGGCCTCAACGTTAGCATCGAACCTTCCGGCGGAGGCGAAACTTCAGTGCTCGCCGCAGATGCCGTGCTGGTCGCGGCCGGCAGGCTTCCATTCACCGAAGGGCTCGGCTTGGACGCTCTCGGCGTCGCGCTGGATCGTGGCCGCGTCGTCATCGACGGCCGTTTTGCAACCAATGTCGCGGGGATCTTTGCGATCGGCGACGTCGTCCGCGGCCCCATGCTCGCCCACAAAGCCGAGGATGAAGGGATCGCGGTCGCCGAGATTCTCGCGGGCCAACACGGGCATGTGAATTACGAGGCGATTGCCTCCGTTGTCTACACCATGCCGGAGATTGCCGCGGTTGGCGCGACTGAGGAAGAGCTGCAGGCCAAGGGCATTGCCTATAAAACCGGCAAATTCCCGTTCACCGCGAACGGCCGCGCGCGGGCGATGCGGCGAACCGAAGGCTTTGTGAAGATCCTGGCCGATGCTTCGTCCGACCGCGTGCTCGGCGTTCACATCATCGGCGCGGGGGCGGGCGAACTCATCGCGGAAGCCTGCGTGCTGATGGAATTCGGCGGCTCGGCGGAAGATTTGGCCAGAACCTGCCACGCGCATCCAACGCTGTCCGAAGCGGTGCGCGAAGCAGCGCTCGCGGTGGATAAACGGGCAATCCATATTTGAGCTCCCTAAGTGGCGATCACGCAAAAGAAAGGCAAATGCAAAATTTTTCCACGTACGCATCAGGCTCGGCCGCTGGACCGGGCGGCCTCGCCTTAGGATTCAAAAGACTTATTCCGGCTCGTCCGCCGTGCCTTTCGCTCCCTTATTGGGTACGTCGTCGCGTGCCTTTAACGCGGCGCCGAGAATATCGCCGAGCGATGCACCGGAATCGGCCGAGCCATATTGGGCGATCGCTTGCTTTTCCTCGGCGACTTCAAGCGCCTTGATCGAGACGGAGACCTTGCGGGCGCGGCGGTCGAACACCGTGACCCGTGCATCGACCTTCTCGCCGACCGCAAAGCGCTCCGCCTTTTGCGCGGCCCGGTCCCGCGCAAGTTCGGTGCGTTTGATGAAGGCGGTGAAATCGGTCCCCGCGAGTTTTACGTCGAGTCCTCCATCCTTCACCGCGAGCACCTCGCAAGTGACGACCGCGCCCTTCTTGATGGAGGCTGCGTCGTCTTCGCCGGGCTTGGCGCCGGCTTCGCCTTGCGGCTTCGCCGCGAAAGGATCAGGACCGAGCTGCTTGATGCCGAGCGAAATGCGCTCCTTTTCGATATCGACATCGAGTACCTTCGCCTTGACGGCATCGCCTTTCTTATATTCCTCGATGAGTTGTTCGCCGGGCTTGCTCCAATCGAGGTCGGAGAGATGGACCATGCCGTCGACATCCCCGTCGAGGCCGAGGAAAAGACCGAATTCGGTCTTGTTCTTGACCTCGCCCTCGACCTCCGAGCCCGGCGGATATTTCGCGGCGAAGGCTTGCCACGGATTGACGAGGGTTTGCTTGAGGCCAAGCGAGATGCGGCGCTTGACGGGATCGACTTCGAGCACTTGAACCTCGACCTCCTGGCTCGTCGCGACAAGCTTGCCCGGATGCACGTTCTTCTTGGTCCAGGACATTTCCGACACGTGGATCAGGCCTTCGATCCCCGGTTCGAGCTCGACGAAGGCGCCATAGTCGGTGATGTTCGTCACCCGGCCCTGGAACCGCGCGCCGGCTGGATATTTCGCCTCGATGCCAAGCCAAGGGTCATCGAGCAATTGCTTCATGCCGAGCGAGATTCGGTGGGTCTCGTGATTGACCTTGATGATTTTTACTCGCACCGTCTGGCCGATTGTCAAAACCTCGGTCGGGTGATTGACTCGCCGCCAGGCGACATCGGTCACGTGGAGGAGCCCGTCGATGCCGCCGAGATCGACGAAAGCGCCGTAATCGGTAATGTTCTTCACCACGCCGTCGATCACCTGAGCTTCCGCGAGGTTGGCGACGATCTCGTTGCGTTGCTCGGCGCGGGATTCCTCGAGCACCGTGCGGCGGGAGACGACGATGTTGCCCCGGCGGCGGTCCATTTTTAGGATTTGGAAGGGCTGCGGCGTCTGCATCAAAGGCGCAACGTCGCGGATTGGGCGGATATCGACTTGGCTGCGCGGCAAGAACGCCACGGCGCCGTCGAGATCCACGGTGAAGCCGCCCTTGACCTGGTTGAAAATGATGCCTTCGACCTTCTCCTGTTTCTCGTAGGCCTTTTCGAGCTTGACCCAGCTTTCCTCGCGCCGCGCCTTGTCGCGCGAAATGACCGCCTCGCCGAGCGCGTTCTCAATCCGTTCGAGATAAACCTCGACCTCGTCGCCGACACTGAGCTTGCCTTGCCGCTCAGGCCCTTGAAATTCTTTAAGGGCGACGCGGCCTTCGGTCTTTAGACCGAGATCGATCACCGCGACGTCTTTTTCGATCGCGACGACGCGCCCCTTGACGACGGAGCCCTCGAAGGCCTCGTTTTGGCCGTAGCTCTCGTCAAGAAGTGCCGCGAAATCCTCGCGCGACGGCGCGTAGGTGTCGGTGGATACCATTCGTTCTCCTGTTTGCCCGACTGCAGGCGGCGGCCCCGGGGCTTGAGTTGGTTGTGCTCCTTGTCCGCCCGCATTCGCCGCCGTTGCGGCAAACCCGCCAGATCAGCAGGCAGGCGCGTGGACGGCGGAACAAAGCAGGGTTCAGGGCTGCTATGTAGCAACAGGGCGGCACGGCGGCAAGGGGCTGTGCGGGTTCAGTACATATGAGACGGTGGCGGGGTGCCGATGCCGAGAGTTTGAAGAAACTCCGCCGGGGTTTGCCCGGCAAGGGCGTGGTGCGGCCTTGCCGGCATAATAGGCTTCTTCGTCGCCTTGGATCATCGCCTCGCCGCGCTGGCTGTCGTGCAGATCGGCAGAGGTCATTTCGGCCTGCCGCACGCCGCCGCTGTCTTCGTCCACGGCAAGATGCGCCTTGTAGCCGAAGTATGTCTGGTCCTTCTTGACCGTGAACGAAGCATCAGGGCCGCTCGCGTTGACCTGGCCGCCGGCATGAGGCGGCGGCTTCACCGCCGCTTCGATGATTGTCGCATCGACCAGCGTACCGATATTCAACACCGGACGAACGCGACGATATCATGATGGAAATCCCAACCTTGCTGGACAATACTCGTCAAATAGACGCGGTCGTCATTCTCGAAAAAACGGAGAAACCATTCCGGCTTCGTAAATGTAACTCCGTAGCCTTCTCCACCGCTTAAAAAGTTGTATTTGCTCATATAAGATTTCGGATAACTCGCATATCCGTAGCCTGTCTCGAAATACCCAGTTAGGCACCGCACGCGATCTCCGCCTGCTGTGTAATCAATAACTCCGGTCATTTGTTTGCTTGCAGCTTTTGAACCATGCGTGCTGAATACAGCAACTCCGCCCGGATTGAGCCAATCTATGAATTTATTCATTAGGGCCTTGGAAGATCGCTCTGGCAGGTGCGTTATAACGGATCCAGCAAAAATCAAATCGAACTTGCGATCAGGATTGATTTGATCGAAATCGCAGAATGAAGGGAGAGGCTGCGAACCGAAAGTCTTCGCGCAAAACTGAGTTCCATCATCGTCTAAATCGGTGCCGACAATCGCCGCATCTGGGTATGCGGCTCTGAGCCAACGAAGGACGCGACCGTGACCGCATCCAAAATCCATGATTGAGTTGAACTGGCTAAGACCCCACAAATTCGCAAAGGACTGGATGGCCGCCAGAGCCCCCGCGCCCACGCGGAAATAATGCTCGGGAGTGTCATACATGCCATCTTTCGATGAAACTTCGAGAGTGACCGCGCTAGGCATTCGATGGCGAGAGTACGCCTCGATCTGCACCTTCGCAGCTTCCAGATCTAGAACAAAAACCATACGAATTTCCTCCCTCGACGATGCCCGAGGGGCGCCTTCGCGAGCTTTGGGAGAGCCCTCGGGCGCCCCTTCGGGTTTGCGCCTTCCATCGATCGTCGTTTCAAAACCTCCAGTTGCGGTCCAACCTACCGCAGCCGGATGTCTCAATTATCCGTAGCGCACCCCCGCACCGCGGCCCTTTGGCCTAGCGTGCGAAGATATTACAAGAATCATCTTCGCCCAATTTCAAGCCGGCGTTAAACCACCGCACCCGCTGCGCCGCCGTTCCATGGATGAAGAAATCGGGTACGGAAAAAACGTGCGCCAATCGCTGCAAAACATCGTCGCCGATCGCCTGCGCCGTCTCGACCACTCTTGAAATTGCCACGAGCGACGGCCGCCGCAACATCTGAATTTTGGAGCAGATATTTCTGCACATCGAAATTCTCTTCCGTTGCAAGGACGGGACACTCAAGCAAGCACGGTTTGGGAGTATTCATTGGTTGCCTACGCTTTCTTGATGCGGTGGGTAGATGATTTTCTATACCCGCCGGAAATTTAATTGGCTGGGAAAAGATAAGGACTCGAATACCCCAACCCCCGGTTTGGGAGACCGGCGTTCTAACG
>JBQTKC010000083.1:0-6140 GCA_052386575.1 Beijerinckiaceae bacterium | reverse complement strand
TGGGCGTGACGGCGTCCCTGCTGTTCTATGAAGCACTGGCCGGCCCAGGAATCTCATTTATGCCATTTGCTTTGTTTTTGGGGATTTCCATGAGCATCACCGCGTTTCCCGTGCTGGCGCGGATTCTGATGGACCGCGGCATGGAAGACACGCCCCTGGGCACGACTGCCATTGCTTGCGCGGCGGTCGATGATGCCACCGCATGGACTATTTTGGCTTTTGTAGTGGCTATCGCAAAAGCGACCACCTTGGCGTCGAGCGTTTTCAGTCTGACACTGGTTGTGACCTTCGTCCTATTCATGATATTTGTAATCAGGCCGCGGCTGCCCCGCTGGTTCGGCGCGCAGACATCCTCAGTGAGGCTCACGGATGGAACTTTACCGGCCGTCCTTATATTCAGTTTTACTTCGGCGCTGGCCACGGAGATTATCGGAATACATGCGCTCTTTGGCGCCTTCCTGGCCGGTGCGATCATGCCGACGGAGGCCAAATTCCGGGAATTTCTTACCATCCGCCTTGAAAATTTCAGCTCCACTTTTTTGGTGCCGCTGTTTTTCGCGTTCACCGGGTTACGCACGCAAATCGGCCTGCTCGACGACGCCGAAAGTTGGATGTATTGCGCGGCGATCATTTTCATTGCCACGCTCGGAAAACTCGGAAGCAGCATGCTCGCCGCGCGGTTCACGGGGCTCGATTGGATCGACTCTTTTTCGCTTGGCGCGTTGATGAACACGCGGGGTTTGATGGAACTCATTGCCATCAACATCGGCTACGACCTGGGTATCCTGTCACCGCGTATTTTTGCCATGTTGGTGATCATGGCGCTTTTCACGACGTTCATGACCGGTCCGCTGCTTAGCTTGGCTGATTTGGCAAGAAATCGTCTCGCGCCCGCTACGGCTACTCGATAGATTGTTCACGGAGTGATACCGGGGCTTGCGGCGCTTGCGAAGCGCCGCAGACTCGGTAGGCCCGCCCCTGAACAACAATCGAGACATGACACCACAAGCGTAATTTGAGTCTGCATCCCGGAAGACCCGTATTTGCGCCATGGTCACTCGGCAATACCGTAAGGCAAAGGCAAGGCTCAGGCCGCCGCAAGCTCCTCCGCGAATGCCGCCAGATCGATCGCCACGCCCTCCGCTTTTGCCGGCGATCCGCGCCTCTCGGGCACGATAATTTCGGCGAGCGATGGTTGCATTCTTGCCGCGACCGGCGGCCGGCGCGCGCTTGCGAAGTCCGGGATTGCGGGAGACGCCGCCCTGGCACGACGAAATTCGCGGGCTTCGTTCCGGGCGGCTTCGGCTTCGAGACGGCGCAAGGCCGCGATCAACTGGTCGAGTACGCCGTGGTTGACGGACGCGCAGGCCTGCAGGACGGAAGCAATGATAGGCCCTTGCAAGCGCCCGTTCTTCGGTCCGCCGCAATGAGCTTTCGCGGCCGCCTCCAAGCCCGCGACGAAAGCAGGCAGCAAGCGCTCCGGCATATGGGCCTTGCGATAAAGCGCCGCGAATCCGGCGCTTTTGCATTCCGACACTAGGCCCATGACGCGCGGCATCGAAAGCCCGCTCAGTTCGCAAAGCGCCGTCTCAAGAAGGTGCCTGTTGCCGCAGAGCAATCCGCGCAGCAGAAGTCCGGCGGTCAATTGGCCGGACCGGCGCAGATGAGCGACAAAGTGCAGGATCTCATTTGCGTCGCCTGCCGTCTCGGCGGCTATTTTGACATTGGCTTTTTCACAGGCCTCGCGGGTCAGACATCCGACTCTTTCCGGCGTCAGCCCCGCGCTCTCCGTTATCATGGCCGCCAGCGCCTTTGCCGCGGCGCCGGCGAGGTCCGAACGTAACGACGCCGGCAGGTTCGGGCGAGCCAGAAGCGCGGCGCGCAGGTCTGGATCATGGCCATAGCGCTCGATCATCCGGCGGACCGAAAATTCCAAAAGCTCCGCGCCCGGGTTGGCGGCAAGCGAAATCAAGGCGTTGCGGGCGCCGACTTCGGCGAGCGCCGCGGCCACCGGAGCCGATACGTAGGGCCGAAGCGCGATCGCCGATTGCGCGAGCGAATCGCCGGCGGCGGAGCACTCGACCAGTTCCGCATCGGAAAGCAGCGGCGAGCGGGCGAGCACGATCGCCGCAATATCGGAGCTGTCGTTGGCAAGAGTGAGCACCATATAATGCGGCACATTGGCGGCGTCCGCGAAGCTCTCGGCAAGGGCGCGGCGAACCAGCGGCGAGGAATCGTCGAGGAGCCTCGTCAAGATGAGCCTTGCTTCCTCGCGCTCTGGTTCCGGAAGATTCCCGCAAAGAAAGGAGCGCGCGAGCGCGCCCGCGCTTTCGGCCAGCTCCGCGGGAGAAGCGGTCCGTACGCAGGGCAAAAATTCTCGAACGGCCATGGTTTACGAATCCCAAAAAGTTAATCTAGAAGTAGTATCTCCCAACATGGTAAAGGAACCCTTAAACGCCGGGCGGCGCGGCGCCGCCAGAGGCCCAATGCGTGGCAGCGTCGAATGCGCGATCAATTGCAACCGGGCCCTTCGCGGCACAAGCGCGGCGGCATTTTTTACGAGGAATTCATCATCGGAGCGTTGATCGAGCACAAGCTGACAAAGACCGTCACGCAAATGGACAATATGCTGTTTTCCAACATGACGCTCAATCCGCAGCCGCTCCATATCGACGCCCATTTTTGCGCCGCCGAAACCGAATGGGGACGGCCGTTGATCAATTCCCTCTTCACCCTTGGGCTCATGGTCGGGATTTCCGTCAACGATCTCAACCTCGGCACCACGATCGCCAACCTTGGGATGAGCGAAGTGAAATTTCCAGCGCCCCTGTTCGAGGGCGACACCTTGAATGTCACGACCGAAATAGTGAGCAAACGCTTGTCTAAATCCCGTCCGGACGATGGCATTGTCGAGTTTCTCCACCGTGCCTATCAACAGGAGGGGACGCTCGTCGCCACATGCCGCCGCCAGGCTTTTATGAAGAAGCGGAGCGCCTAAATTAATTAAAGGGGCCCATGCGCTCGCTGCTTTTCATTCCGGCGGACAGCGAAAAAAAACTCGCGAAAGGTCTTGCGAACGGCGCCGATTGCCTCATTCTCGATCTAGAAGATTCGGTCGCCCTAGACGCCAAGGAGATGGCGCGGGACCAAGCGCTTGGCTTCCTCGCCGCCGCCCTGTCAAAGAGCCCGCGCCCGCGTCTTTACGTCCGCGTCAACGGGCTCGAATCAGGCCTGACCGAGGCCGATCTATGTGCTGTCATGCGGGGGCCGCCGGACGGCATTCTTCTGCCAAAGTGCCTCAATGGCGCGGCGATCCAACATCTTGGCGCGCTGCTCGCTGTCAAGGAAGCGGAGCATGAACTCGTGGACGGCGCGACGCGAATCATCGCGCTCGTCACCGAGACGGCGGCGTCGATTTTCAACATGGCCAGCTACGCCGGCGCGAGCCGGCGGCTGTTAGGCCTGACCTGGGGAGGAGAAGATCTCGCCGCATGTCTTGGCGCCGAAACGAATAGAGACGCCGCCGGCGGCTACAGTTTTCCCTATCTGTTGGCGCGAAGCCTGACCCTCTTCGCGGCGGCGTCGGCGGGAGCGCTGGCCATCGACGCCGTGTATGGAAATTTTCGCGATTTGGCGGGATTGCGGCGCGAATGCGAAGGCGCCAAGCGCGACGGTTTTGCCGGGAAAATGGCGATCCACCCGGCGCAGATCGAGACCATCAACGAGATTTTCACGCCCTCTCGTGAATCTCTTGCCAAGGCGCGAGCGATTGTCGCGGCTTTCGAGGCCGCGCCGGAAGCGGGCGTGATCGGCCTTAATGGCGAGATGCTCGATCTGCCGCATCTTATTAAGGCGCGGCGGCTATTGGCGGGTTATCGGGAAACTTAAAGCATCCCCGCCGCCCATGGCAGAGGAATTCATGACGCCTGCCGACAAGCGCCTAAACCGCTACGTCATCGAAATGACTTGGCGATTCAATGGCCGCGACATGAAAGCGACGGACCGGATGAACGATTTGTCCTTTTGCGTCGATGGGCGAATGACCTGCAAGACGCTCATTGGATGAAAAACTAGGGCCGAAAAATGGAGCCTCCGCTCAAGCTCGATTTGAGCTTCGATGAGGCCATGAGTCGATTTGTTGCAACGGAACCAAAAGAGGTTGTGGAAAGCATCGAACGGTCTAAAACAAAGGAGCCGCCGCAGGATGCGCCCCTGCGCGGCCAGAACATCCTAAGCGGCAAGCATCAAAAACGGATTTAACTGCGGCAACGCCAATATCCGCAGACATATTCAAGCCGACCGAATCGAATGCGGATGTATGGACCGGCCCAAGGCAACACTTCTTATATAGCATTTAACCGTTCCCTTATAGGAAACGGACTTGAGTCGAATGGCTGGGCATGCTACGTTGATAGTGGCTACCCAGCCACTTTTAGCCGCCTTGTCCGTCAGAAAGAGGGGCGGCACTTGAAATTGGCCCAGACTTCCCTGGCAGGGGAAGTTTGGGCTTTTCTGTTTTCAAGCCTCGATTTCACTGTATCAAAATTCTGGCCACATTCAAAGCCCGAAATCCACCAAAATCTGAATTGTGTGGCTCGAACCATTGATTTTTGGCAAGATACAGGATAAACCGTTGGAACACCGGAGGAACATCCGTGACCGACAGGGCCCTTAAGAATGCCGAACGAAAGCGTGATTCGCTTGCGGCGGAAATCAATTCGTTCGCACAACGGATGGAGGAGCTTAAGCGCGATCTAGACAAAATTGATGCGTGGATTGCGCAGTGGCATGAACTTGCGGGTACGCTAGCTGCTGCCGAGGAGGCTGAACTCGAATCCATGTTTGGCTCAGGCGATAACGATGAACGGTCGCAAAAGCGACGCGCAACCGGAAATCCAAAGAAAGAAGAAGTTGCGGAGGCAACTCGCCAGATAATTCTAGAACGCGGCGAGCCCATATCGCGAGGCGATTTGTTCAAGGCGTTGGCTGATCGTGGCGTGATTATTTCGTCAGAGAGTGACCCAGAAATGGTGCTCAGCACAATGCTTTGGCGTATGAGACACAAGGTTGCTCGCCTCAAGACTGGCGGCTACTGGCTTGCGGAACGTCCATATGCGCCGGCGGACCATGATCCCGCGAAAGATGAGGATTTTGTAAAAGAGTTACGCGCCAGTCTTCATTTGCCTGAGCAATCCCCTAAACAAGAAATAATTAGGAAAATTTAAAATGTCATATTTGCCAGCAGGCAGCACAAAATGACAATTGAGGAATTTTTCGCCGCGATCAAGGCGTTGGGTCTAACGCAAAGCAGCGTACGAAATATTTATCTGGACAGAGATGGATGCCCATGCTCCGTTCCTAATCCCTTAGAATATAATTTCGATGAACGCAAAATCGTATTTGACCAATTTATATTGAAGTTCAATAAGTTACATAGCTAACCAGTGACCCGTTCGAGGCCTTTTCGAGCGATCTCCGCAGGGATTGTGACCCAGGACGCATCTCTATCCGCATCTTCCAATTTGCTGACAATGACATGAACATTGCACGCGGCGAATAGATCTTGCACCGTTGAAGACACTGCATCTTCAACTTCTTGAGCCGATCTCTTGGCAATAAAAAGCCCCTTTATCTCGGGGCTGGTTCCGAAAAACAGCCCAGATTTTTCCTCAATGCGCACATTGAAAGTCCTAGCTATCATCGAGGCGGGTATCACGTGGAAACCTCAGATTCACCCTTGACAAGTGGCGATTAGTTTGCACCGCCGATGGTGTATCATACCAAATGGGGATTGCTTCGGCTAGCGGGAAGTTTCCTACCTGAACCTTAACGGTTGGTTAACCGGCTGGGTCGAGCAAGTATCCCAAAAATTTTACCGTGGCGGAGCCATGAGCTTCATGATCTATTCGAGGCTTGGTGAGGCGCCGCTATCGGTATAGCCAAAAATCAGGTGTCGGAGGTCACGGCCGAGCCGTAAGCTGTGCCGCGCTATCGGCCCGGCACGATAGCGTGTTATCAGGGGAAAGCTCGTCAAATGCGCTACAGGGCGGGGTGCCGGAAGAGCCAGATCGGCGAATTTCAAACTCCGCCTTGCGCATTTGGTTGCACTGCGGTACGCACTTGAAGCAAGGGTCCGTGGC
>JBQTKC010000082.1:0-3871 GCA_052386575.1 Beijerinckiaceae bacterium | reverse complement strand
GAGCTCCGGACGGGGGCGCCGCGGCGGGGAGGCGGCGAACTTCGCGGCGCAACACGACGCCGCGGCTCCCCAAACAGGCCTTCTTTCACCTCCGCCGCATCAAAAGCTTAAATTCTTCGAGGTCCCCCTAAGTGATTGCCGGCGCAGGCAGCGGCGTATCATGGAGGATGTGGAAAAGTTTGAGATTTCAATCTTCGTCATGGTGGTTTTTTCACGCGTGCGGGGCGATCGCGCCGCCGGAGCCGTACATAAAGTGCGCCTGCGCCGCCATGCGGGCGCGAGGCTTCCTCGAAACCGAGGACGATCGCGCGATATTCTGGCCCGCGCAGCCAGATTGGCACACTTTTGCGCAAGACGCCTGAGGTTCCATCCGCAGATGGGGTCCGCGCGCCTTTGCCAGTCACCACCAGAACAAGCCGCGCGCCTTCGATCTGCGCCCTCGCCAAGAATTCCCGCAGGGCGGCAAATGCCTCCTGCCGGCGCAGGCCATGCAGGTCAAGCGAGGCGTCGGGCGCGGCACGGCCGCGCGCGAGCTCTTGGCGCAGCCGCCGCTCAAGCGGCGCGAGCGGGACAAGGGAAGGAGGAGCCTTGCGCGCGACCGGCGAAGGAGGCGTGAGGGGTCCTTTGGCTAGATTGTTGCCAGTCTCGCTCGCCGGAAGCTCCGCGTCTTTGCGCAGCCGAGGAAGCGGTCCGCTCCCCGGCCGGCGCGCGACGCCCTGAGTCACGTTAAGCCAGAGCTCGATCTCCTCCGTGCTCAGCCGTCTGAGCCGGGGCGTTCGGGAAGCGGGCAAATTTTCATTCACGGGTCCGGCGCCTCTCCCGCAGGCAGAAGTACAATGACCTCGCCCGCGTGCCGAATATCGCCCGCCCGGGCGCCCGCGTCATCCCCCGAGCCGAAGAAAATATCGGCGCGGGCGGGACCTACTATGGCCGAGCCCGTGTCCTGGGCGATCATGAGGCGCCGGAACGGCGAGGAGGTTAAGCCGCGCCAAGGCAGTTCGGCGGCAATCCAGAAAGGCAATCCATAACTCCAGATCGCGCGGTCGACGGCGATCGACCGCAATTCCGTCAAGCTTACCCCTTGACCGCCGATCGGGCCTCGGGACGGCGCGCATTCGTCGTGGATCGAGAAGAAAACATAGGATTTGTTGCAGTGCATCAACGCCGTGCCCGCGTCGCCAGAATTTTGGCCGTGCGCGCGAATCCAGTGCTTAAGTGTGGCGAGCGACATGGCGCGCTCGGCTATTTCGCCGGTTTCGATCGAAATCCGCCCAATCGAAGTGTAAGGATGACCGTTTCGTCCGGCATAGACGAGTCGCAGGAGCCTGCCATCCTCTAGGCGAACGCGCGCCGAGCCTTGCACCTGGACGAGAAACACCTCGACAAAGTCCCGGAGCCACACGAGCGGTGCCGTGTGGCCATCAAGGGCTCCAGCTTCGATTGCGGCGCGGTCAGGAATGCGGACGAAAGCGTCAAGATTGTCCAGCCGGCCGAGCACCGGCGCCGTGAAATCTCGGGTGCGCAGCAACGATCCGTCGACTATGGGTTCGTAATAGCCGGTGAAGAAGCCTGCGTTGTTCATCCCCGCGCCTACGGACACGCGGCAGGGCCGGAAATGGCGTTCGAAAAACCGCCTCGCCTGGGCAGGCTCGTGCATCTCTTGGCGGAGCGCGGCATGGGCAATTGCTTTGAGCGCGGCGGAAGCGGAGACAGCTTTTCGTGGTGGCGCAGCGTTTGCGGCGATTGCCGCGCAGGATCGCGCGAAAACCTGAAAGGCCTCGAAATGATCGTCCTGCCGGAAATCGTCGAGATCGGCAAATGACACGCGGCTAAGGCACAGCTCGCGCCGGTCTCGCGTTCCTGGCGCGGATTGCCGCGGGAAAGGGCTAGAGATCATCTCGGCCAAGGAGATCCGTCGCCGTCTCATATGTGCTGAGCCCAGCTGAGCCCGGACAGCTATTGACAGGTCGCGCCCGTTAGACTTAGATGCCACGGCTCAACAACAAAGTCTTGTGTGTGGCGAACCACCAACGCTATTGCAGGAGGAAAATATGTTAACGAAAGAAGGCCTTAACTTTTTGCTTAGAATTACCGATTTTTTTGGCGGTCATTGGGAAGATCCGGGTTGGGGCCAAAAACCTATCAATCAAGTCTTAATCATGTTAAGCGCTCACACGTTGGTAGGCGGTATTTCAGACAAAGAGACTCAACGACAAGTTCAAGCAGCACTTGAGAGGGCATTGGCAGATACAGCTCAAAAAATTGTGAAAAATTCTACTTGATCTGCATAGGAGGTTTTTATGAAGCTGCGCTTGTTACGAACAGGTTACATAGGTGTCATTGCAGTCGTAATTGCAGGATATAGCGCACCCGTTCACGCAAAATGGTTTAAGGCGGAGAGTCTTGACGATAGATGCTCTGGTGATGTGGTTGTAAAAGCTCCATATACTGGCCCTAATGCTTCTTCGCTAGACGACAATGATATCATTTTGGCTCGAAGCCAAGGTTTATGTTCTTTGGTCGTGCCTTCCGGCCATGAGGGTGTATGTGGCGTAAACAAATGGACTGCGTTGATTTCCTATTCTCGCATAAGGAGTAGTCAGGACGGTCGCTTCCGGTGGTTCTGTGGCACGACTGCGGAACGATCTCGCTGCACGAAGGGTACTGGCCGAATACGTTTTCGGCTTGGCACAAATCGCCTATTTAGGACAGAGTGCTGGAAGTGGGATCCAACACAATGAAAGCAGATTTGCCTAACAATCGCTTCGAGAGGGACGCACCTTAAGGCGACGCGGTGAAATAATTGAATCAAATGGCGTTTGGGGATTCCCAACGGGTTCTGGCGGGTCTATTGCGCCGGAATGAGCGACGAGACGGCGATTCGGGAGCGTTACAAGGCGATGGGTTCTCGCCTTGACGAACGCGGGCGGCGGTTGTTTGCGGCAATCCGCCGTCCTTGCGGCGGGCGTCCGTCGGCGACGCGGAAAGATCCGACGCTCCTCGACGACTTGCGGAAACTGCTCGAGCCGACGACGCGGGGCGACCCCATGCGGCCGCTGCTGTGGGTGTCGAAGAGCCACGCCAAGCTCGCACAAGCGTTGCGTGAAATGGTTAAGGCGAACATGGTCCTGAGCGTCGCTGGGCACGCCCGCTCATCCTGCTAATGCCCGCCCGCGGCCGATCAATGTGCGGTTTCGGTCGCGGCCAGTTTCCAGTTCGGATCGCGGGACCCGGTGTCGCGGGCGAACGTCCAAATGTCGTCGATTTGCACAACTTTGTCTGGGCTTCCATCGATCACCGTCCCTGCCTGGTCGCGTGTGGCGGTGATCATTTGGGCGGTGAAATGGATTTTGATTTCGGCGGTCCGGCGAATGAGCGAGGCGTCGTCGATCATGACCTTGTCGATCGAAACGAATGTCGTCGTAACCTTCTCACCGCGCTTTTCGCGCTCGGCGAGAGCGGCGGCAAAGCTCTCGAAAACCTCGGGGGCCAAAAGGTTTTGCAAAACCTCGCGCTTCCCTTCGGCGAAGGCGCTGACAATCATTTCATAAGCGGATTTGGCGCCATCAACAAAGGGCTTGAGGGCAAACGCCGGATCGGCGGCGGCAATGGCGTCAAGCCCCGCCCAGGCCTTCGAGCTGGGCTCGGCATTTGGTCTCCATCTGTCGTCCTTGGCCGGCGCGGCCGCGGCCGGAGGCTCGGCCGCTCCGGGCAGGGGGACCACCCGTTTTTCGGAGTCGCCACTGCCCTCATCGCCGCGCCGGCCCCTTAAATAACGCAAGCGCTCGCCGCCCGCGAAGGGATTTGCGGGCGGTTTTTCAGCGCCATTGCGCGTGCCGAGGACAGAGCGTAGCTTCCACACCACGAAGGC
>JBQTKC010000081.1:0-2033 GCA_052386575.1 Beijerinckiaceae bacterium | reverse complement strand
GGAGCGATCCGTCGAGGATTTGGAAGAGGACATCGAGGAGTTTGCCTCTTTGATGCAGTCGGGTGGACTCGAGCGTGTGAAGGCTGAGATCACAGCGGATACACAAGGCGAGGAGGCCAGCCACGTTTTCATCCGTCTATGGGCACCAGGTGGTCGCGAGCTCCTGGCCACGGACCTGTCGTCGTGGCCGGGATTGGCCAAACCGCTACAAGTCCTGGCAAAAGTTGACAGCGCCGACGAGCCGATATTGGCAACCCTCGCGCTGCCACGGCGCGCGGACAAAGTGCGCATCGTCTATGGAACCATCACACCCGGTCTGGTCCTTGAGATCGGCGAGTCGCTGGAAGAAGATGAGGAGCTTATAGCGGCTTTGATGAGGGGGTTTCTCATCACCCTCGGGGCCGTCACCCTGCTCGGCGGCCCCATCGGTTGGTTCATGGCGCGACGGGCGTTGCGTGGCGTTCAGGAAATCACGCGGACGGCGACCGAGATCGCGGACGGCGCGCTGGACCGGCGCGTGGAGGTGCGATTTCAAGGCGATGAGCTCGACACCTTGGCGCGGACGTTCAACACGATGGTTGACCGCATTCAGGCGCTTGTGATCGGCATGCGCGAGATGACCGACAACCTGGCGCACGACCTCAGAAGTCCACTTGGCCGGATGCGCGCCTCTGCCGAGTTGAGCTTAACCAGCGGCGGATCAAAGGCGGAAGCCCAGGCCATGGTGGCGGCGACCACCGAGGAATGCGACCGACTGCTGGAAATCATCAACACCACGCTCGATATCGCCGAGGCGGAATCCGGTGCCGCCAAACTTAAACTGACGGACATCGACTTGGTCGAGCTCGTTCACGACGCCTTAGAGTTATTCCAGCCCATCGCCGAGGATAAGCAAATAACAATCACTGGCGATTTGCCCGATCACTGCCACATCCGCGGCGATCGGCAACGGCTGCAACGGGTGGTTGCTAATCTCCTGGATAACGGCTTAAAGTACATGCCGGCTGATGGGCGCGTGACGATCAAGCTGGTCGCTGAAGGTGAGCGGGTCACGTTAGCGATCGAGGATACGGGTATCGGAATATCGTCCAATGAATCGGCCCGCATTTTTGAGCGCTTCTACCGCTGCGATCGAAGCCGCTCGAAGCAGGGGAACGGGTTGGGTCTAAGCCTGGCGCTGGCGTTCGTGCGGGCCCACGGCGGCGACATCACCGTCAACAGCACCGAAGGACAAGGCAGCACGTTCACCGTTGTGCTTCCTCGATCGCGCCACGGCTGGTATTTCCACCAGCCCGCGTAGCCTGGCCCCTTTGGCGGTGCCCGGGCGGACAAGCCGAGATGAGCGAGATCGGATCGACTTCTAAACCCCTGCACGCCCCTGCACTACATTTTGCCTCTACCTGAGGCCGATAAGCCTGATCGCGCCTGCCTGTAAACGGATTATGATATGTGTACCCCCGCCATTGACTGAATCATTAACACGTGCACCGACTAAGTTACGGTTGACAGTGACTGGAAGGTTTTCAACCTTGATCAATCCCACCCTTACTAAGGCATCGATGTCAAAGGCACTTCGAGTAGGCAATTTAAGGGCAATGGAACCTGCCTTGTTTCTTAAATCGATGGTATCCGTTAGTTTAGGACGCGCCGGATGCAATACGTTGATTGTTCCGGCTCCGAGGTCAAGTTCCATGGAACCCGCGATACTACTAATTTTAATAGCCCCTGCTTTATTAAGGATGTCAAGGGACGCTTTACTGGGAATCTTGATATCATAATCAAGCGAAAGCGATACAACAGATGGTGTGGATTTAGGAAATATCGATTTTACAGTACGTTCGTCGGCGTCACCGAAAAGCTCGACGTCAAGCTGATCCAGAAAGAGCTCAGGCGATCCAACGTGCGGGGAGCAGGTAGAGATAGTAACCTTTTTCTTTGCCCTAATGAGTATTGTATTCTCGTTGCGGGGCCAACTCGATATTCTGACTATACCAGCACGGTCAGTGAGTCTAAGGTGTGCCCCAATATTAAAA
>JBQTKC010000080.1:0-4145 GCA_052386575.1 Beijerinckiaceae bacterium | reverse complement strand
CCGCGAACCAAACCATGGTCTTCAACGGCGTCGATCTTAGTTTCGATAAATCCTCCGGCGCGACGAGTTTCGATCTTTCCGTCGAGGGACCTAACGGCCGCTGGTTGGCCGCGGGCGTTGCCAGCGGCATGCCGGGCTCGAAACGCGGCCTCGTGCTTTCGTTTTCAAATCTATCCCTCGATGAAATTTTGCTGGCCACCGGCAGGCGCACGATCGGCGCCGATTTCGATATGCCGCTGTCAGGCAAGCTTAGCGTCAGCCTGCAAGCCGATGGGGTGCTTTCGCAGGCGGCCGGCCAGTTCGAATTCGGAGAAGGCTACCTGCGTATCGACGACCCCGACCACGAACCCCTGATGATCGACAAGGTCACCGGAGGTTTCCATTGGGATCCGGCGGCGCGGCGGATTGCTGTAGATCGTTGGCGGCTCGCGGCGGGGGCGACTCATTTCGCGCTTTCGGGCTTCGTGACGCCGCCGCGTCGCGAGGGCGATCCGTGGTCGATTGGACTAACCAACGCGGAGCCCAGCGTGGCGGGTCCCGAGCGGCCCGGAGAAAAGCCCATTTCGATAGATTACGACAATTTGGAAGCGCGGCTCTATTTGGCCGAAAAAAAGTTTGTTATCGACCGGATTTTGTTCGGCGGTCCGCAGGGCGGCATCGCGATGGCGGGCGGGATCGATTGGATCAATGGACCCCACGTAAGGCTTGGGGCGTCGATCTCTCCGTCGCCTGTCGGGACCGTGCTGCGGCTGTGGCCTTCGTTCGTCGCGGCGCCGGTGAGAGCCTATCTGCTTTCGCACGCGAGCGAAGGCACCGTGGAGAGTGGCACCCTGCGGGTCGATTTCGATGCCGGCGATTTGCAGGCGATGCGGTTTGGCAGCGCGCCTCCCGATGCAAAGGTTTTGCTCGATTTCACGATTGCCAATGCGAGTCTCGCGTTTCTGCCAGGTGTGCCGCCTTTGCGCGGCATTGACGGTGCCGGTCACGTCACCGGCCGGACCGCGACTTTCGCGGCCGCGAATGCCGCATTCGATGCCGGCAACGGCCGCATGCTGAACTTGTCGGACGGCAGTTTCCATGTCGCCGACTTTGAGTTGAAACCCGCGCCGGCGGTGGTGGAGGCCAAGGTCACGGGCAGCGTCGAGGCGATTGGGGAACTTTTATCGTATGATGCGTTAAAACCCTATGCCAGTCTGTCGCTCGATACTTCTACCCTGAAGGGAGAAGCCAGCGGCAGTCTCGAAATCGATATGAAGCTCGGACCCAACGCCGGGCCGGCGGATACTACGCACAAGATCAATGCGACAGTCACCAATTTCGCCGCCGAAAAGCTGATCGCCAACGAGAGTCTTGACGCCGCGACCCTGACCATCAATGCCGATCCGTCGGGCCTAAGAGCAAGCGGGCAGGGCACCATGTTCGGCGCTCCGGCCGCGATCGGCATGGAGAAATTGGCGGGGAAACCCGCCGAAGCCACGATTGGCTTGACCTTGGACGATGGCTTCCGCGCAAGGCAGGGTTTTGGCGCCAATTCAGGGGTGAGCGGACCAATTGGTGCGACAATTACCGCCCCCGTCGTTCCCGAGGGAAAATCGCGGGCGCGGATCGAGCTCGATTTGAGCCGAGCGGCGATCGAAATTCCGGGAGTTTCGAAGCCGGCGGGAAAACCCGGAAAGATCGCCTTCGCGCTCGCCGTGAACGACACCGGGACCTTGCTCGATCAAATCGTGGTCGACGCCGGGCCGATTCAGGCGCGGGGCAATATGCAGCTTGGCGCGGGCCTCTCCCTTGTCGCGGCGAAATTTGCGCAGGTGAAGCTATCGGCCGGCGACGATATGAAGATCGACGCGATAAAAACCGGCGAGACGATGAAGGTCATCGTGCGGGGAACCGCAATAGACGCAAGGCCGTTCCTAAAATCGCTGATTTTCAGCCCGCCCGCGAGCACTGGCGCCAGGCCAAGCGACGGCGAACGCAATGACGCAGCTCCGGCGAAGGAAATCGAATTCGATGTCAATGCCGGCATTTTGAGCGGGTATAACAAACAGGTCATAGCCGGTGCCGAATTGCGATTTGCGAAACGAGGCGGCCAGATTAGCCAGTTCGCTTTTTCCGGAACCTTCGGCGGCCAGCCGATTTCGTGCAATCTGTTCGGAGGCAGCACTTCTCCCCAGCTTAATCTCGTTAGCGAGGATGCCGGATCGCTGTTGTCGTTCCTCGACCTCTACAAGCACATGGAGCGCGGACGGCTCTCGGCCGGGATGCGTGTTGATTCGGATTTTGTTACTGGTGTGCTCCTCATTGACGATTTTGTTTTGCGCGACGAGCCCGCGATGCGCAGGCTCGTGGCCGAGGGCGCTCCACCGCCGGACGCAGGGGGCCAGGTCCAAAAAATCGACGCCAACGCGATCGCTTTCAGCAAATTGCAGGTGCGTTTCCAGCGCGACGGCAGCCGCCTCAATTTCAGCGAGGGCACCATGCATGGCGCAGCCATTGGCCTGACCGTCGAAGGCAGCCTCGATTTCGTGCACGACCGCGTCGACATGAGCGGGACCTTCGTTCCCGTCTATGCCGTCAACAATATGTTCGCGAAGTTACCTGTTGTCGGCCTGATCTTAGGGGGCGGCTCGAACGAAGGTTTGATCGGGGTAAATTACCGGATCACCGGCTTGGCCAGCGCGCCGTCCCTCAACATCAATCCGCTTTCGGCGATCGCCCCGGGAATTTTCCGGCAGATATTTGGCGTCTCCGATTTCGATCCCATGCGTCCGCGGCGCTAGGATGAATCAAGCGATCGTCAAAAGGACATGGCGCTTGCGCCCGAGCGAGAGTTTGACCACGCCTTCTGTTAGATCGCGCAGTCCGATCACCATGCGCTCATCCGTCACAGTCTGATCATTGACCCTGAGGCCGCCACCAATGATTTGACGGCGCGCCTCGCCGGTCGAGGCGACGAGCCCCGATCTGACGAAAGCCGTGAGCACCCCAAGGCCCGCCGCAAACTCGGCGGCGGGGATTTTGACGCTCGGCAAGCTTGCCGCGACCGCGCCTTCCACAAAAGTTTGCCGCGCCGTCTCCGCCGCCAGCAACGCCGCCTCACGCCCATGCACCATGGCGGCTGCCTCGGTGGCGAGAATCTTCTTCGCCTCGTTGACTTCGGCTCCCCCCAGCGCTTCGAGCCGGGCGATTTCATCGAGCCGCAATTCGGTGAAGAGCCTTAAAAACCGCCCGGTATCCTTGTCCTCGCAATTGCGCCAATATTGCCAATACTCGAAGACGGGCAACATGCCTTCGTCGAGCCAAATCGCGCCTTGCGCGGTCTTGCCCATCTTCGCGCCCGACGAAGACGTCAAGAGCGGCGAGGTCAAGCCGTAAAGCTGGCGCGTGCCCATCCGCCGGCCGAGATCGATCCCGGTGACGATATTGCCCCATTGGTCCGAGCCGCCCATCTGCAAAACGCAGCCATGGCGCTCGAAGAGCTCGACAAAATCATAGGCCTGAAGGCACATGTAATTGAATTCGAGAAACGATAATTCCTGATCGCGTTCGAGTCTGAGGTTCACCGAATCCATCGACAGCATCCGGTTGACCGAGAAATGGCGCCCCACGTCGCGCAGAAAATCAATGTAATTTAACGAGGCGAGCCAATCGGCGTTGTCGGGCATGATTGCGTCATGTTTTTCTTCACCGAAATGCAGGAACTTGGCGAAGACATTTTTGATGCCCTCCTTATTGGCGGCAATCCTCTCCAGAGGGAGCAACTGGCGGCTTGCGTCCTTGCCGGACGGATCGCCGACCCGTGTCGTGCCGCCGCCCATCAGCGCGATCGGCTTGCCGCCGGTCTTCTGCAGCCAGCGCAACAGCATGATTTGCACGAGCGAGCCGGCGTGGAGCGAAGGCGCGGTGCAGTCGAAACCAATATAGGCAACGAGATCGCCACTCTTCGCTATTTGATCAAGCGAGGCCAGATCGGAGCAGTTATGCAAAAAGCCGCGCTCGATAAGCGCGCTAAGAAAGCCGGATTGAGGACGAAATTCACTGGTCACGGAAAACCTTCGGCAATAGATCGCGCCGTTGCAGTAAGTGGGCGCGGTCGGATTTGTGAAGCCGTGAGATTTAGGGGGAAGGGCGCGGCAATGCAACGG
>JBQTKC010000079.1:0-9057 GCA_052386575.1 Beijerinckiaceae bacterium | reverse complement strand
GCCACGGCCCAATCGAAAAAATCGCTTTCGACGGCGCCGGAAATACCCGCTGCCCGAAACGCTTCGCCTGAAAGCAAATGTTTTGGATCGTCCTCGCGGAGGCCGAGAACGGCAAGCGCGATGCACTTGGCGACGATAACAAGAAACGTGTGCTGGAACCACAGCGCGTCGCTCTCGACCTCCCGCCCATACACGAGTTTTAGGAGCTGCGCCCAGAGTTGCCTTTTGAGTGCCACCGCCGCGTCGCGGCAAAGCCCGCCCCAAAGGCCGGCAAGCGCCGCACCTGCGCGGCGAAAGGCGACCGAATCCTGCCCAAGTTCGATGCGAACCGTCAGCGGATCGGGCGGGAGCGACGCCTTCAGCGCCACGACGCCGTCTAACCACGCAAGAAACTGTTCCGGTTTTTGGAGATCGAGAACGATTTCCTTGATCTTGATAAGCTTGCCCGCATCGAGCTCGTAGGCGATCCACTGTCGACCATCCGAGGCTATTCCGACGAATTTCTCGCCTTCTTCCCTCTCGCGGTCGGCGAGATAGTCCGGCATCTTGCGCTCGACGTCCGCCAACTCCTTGGCGAGATCGCGCTTGGCTTCGAAAACGGTCCGGCCGATCAGCGCGTCGAGACGGCCGCGCACCACGGGGACGGGGTGCTCGAAATCGAGAGCAGACAATTCCGCGCCAAATTCATCGATCAGCAACTGCCGAAAATCGGCCTTGACCTCGTCATGGCCTGGTTTTCCCGCAAGATGGCGCAGAAGATCTATCGTGGACGGAGCGATCACCGGTTGAGGATAGCTGCCGCCTCGGAGCTGGACAATCCGGGCGGGCGGGCAATACAGAGCTTTCTTAACAGTATTCGGCACAGGCCGAGAAGCGATGCGCCCGGTCACCCATACGCCGAAGCCGCGGCGCGAGCCCTATACCGGCTGGTCTAGGCATGGTAAGGAGCGCGCCGTGGCGCGGGGTTGTTGTTATGGAGCAGAGTCCGGACGCGCTTCTTCGGAGAGAAAAATAGCATGAGAGAACCCGCGAGTTTGGATCGAAAAGGGACCGGCGTGAAGCAGCGCGCAAAGGAAGGCGGCAAGGGCGACACCTTGAAGGTCATCGTCGAGGCGCTGCTCATCGCTCTCGTCGTGCGTACCTTTTTGTTTCAGCCATTTAATATTCCGTCCGGCTCGATGATCCCGACCTTGCTGATCGGCGATTATCTTTTTGTCTCCAAATATGCCTACGGCTATTCCGATCATTCGTTTCCTTTTAGTCCCCATCTATTTTTGGGGAGGATTTTTGCCTCGCCGCCAAAGCGTGGCGATGTCGCCGTCTTCAAGCTTCCCCGCGACGGACAGACCGACTACATCAAGCGCGTGATCGGCCTGCCCGGCGATAAGGTTCAGGTGAGGGAGGGGCGGCTATACATCAATGGCGAAATCGTGCCGCGCGAGCCGATTTCCAAGTTCGAAACCGAGGATTTTTATGGGCGCGAGACCGGCGTCCCGACCTATCGCGAGACTCTGCCTGGTGGAGTAAGTCATACGATCATCCAAATCCAGGGCGACACCGGATTCAACAGCAATTCCCAAGTTTTCGACGTTCCGGCCGGAAATTATTTCATGATGGGCGACAACCGGGACAATTCGACGGACAGCCGGGTTCCACCCGAGCAGGGCGGCGTCGGCTTCGTGCCGTTTGAAAATCTAGTCGGACGCGCCGAATTGATCTTCTTTTCGGTCGGCAATGGCGAGCCGGCGTGGGCGTTTTGGGAATGGCCTTGGGATCTGCGCTTCAACAGGATGCTCAAATCCGTGAAATAGAATGGCGCGGCAAGTCCAGGACATCAAAACGCTCGAAGCGCGAATCGGGCACGTTTTCGCCGATCGCAATCTGATCGTTTCGGCGCTGACCCATGTGAGCGCGGCGGCGGGGCGAAAGTGCGAAACCTATCAAAGGCTCGAATTTCTCGGCGACCGCGTATTGGGTCTTTCCGTTGCCTCGATGTTGTATGAAGCGTTTCCCAAGGCCGGTGAGGGAGAACTCTCGCGCCGCCTCGCGGGTCTCGTCCGCAAGGAGAGCTGCGCCGAGGCCGCCCTTACCTGGGGTGTTGACTCCTTTGTCCTGCTTGGCGAAATCGAGAGTCAAACAAGACCCCCCAATTTGGCGATTTTGGGCGACGTTTGCGAAGCGATCATAGGCGCGGTTTTTCTCGACGCGGGCTACGAGGCGGCCAACGCCGTCGTGGCCGCCGCGTTCGGCGAACGGATGCACGCGCCGGGACGCCCGTTGCGCGATCCAAAGACATCGCTGCAGGAATGGGCGCAAGCGCGCGGCCTTGCGACGCCTCTCTATCGCGAGACCGCGCGGTCGGGGCCCGACCACGCGCCGGAATTCACGATTGCCGTCGAAGTGCCCGGCTACCACCGTGCCGAGGCGAAAGGCTCCGCGAAGCGCCTCGCCGAGCAAGCCGCGGCGGCGGCTTTTATCGCACGCGAGGGTATCGGCAAAGACGTCCAAAAGGGCGCCGCGTGACCAGCGGACGCGGCGGAACGGCTTGCGGTTTTGTTGCCCTTATCGGCGCACCGAACTCCGGCAAATCGACCCTCATCAACCGGCTCGTTGGAACCAAAATCTCGATCGTTTCCCGCAAAGCTCAGACAACGCGGAGCGCGCTGCGCGGGATTGCGCTTCAAGGCGCGGCCCAAATCATCCTCATTGATACGCCGGGCATTTTTACACCGAAGCGCCGGCTCGACCGGGCCATGGTGGCGGCCGCCTGGAACAGCGCCATTGATGCCGATCTAGCCGCGCTGCTTGTCGACGTCCAAAGAGGCATCGATGCCGAGGCCCTGGCCATTCTCGGCCGCCTGCCGGAAATTGCCGCCAAAAAGATTCTTATTCTCAACAAGATCGATACGATTGAACCGCTGCAGCTTTTAGAGCATGCCGCCAGGCTCAACGGCGTGCTCCCCTTCGCGCAAACTTTTATGATCTCGGCGTTGCGCGGCCACGGGGTCGGCAAGCTCAAACAAGAGCTCGGCGCCTTGATGCCGCCTAGCCCGTGGCATTATCCGGAAGATCAGATTTCGGACATGCCCTTGCGCCTGCTCGCGGCCGAGATCACGCGCGAGAAAATTTTTGACCGGCTGCACGACGAGCTCCCCTATTCGTCGACGGTCGAAACCGAAGTCTGGAAGGACATGCCGGACGGCTCGGCGCGCATCGAACAGACGATCTATGTGCTGCGCGAGGGCCACAAAAAAATCGTGATTGGCGAAGGCGGCCGGACCATCAAGGGCATCGGGACCGCGGCGCGCAAGGAGATCATCGAGGCGGCCGGACAAAAGGCGCATCTTTTTCTGTTCGTCAAGGTGCGGGAAAACTGGGCCGATGACCCCGAACGCTACCGGGAAATGGGCTTGGAGTTTCCCAAGGATTGATATGGCGTTTGACTTTATGCGGCACACCGTATTTGGCGTTTTTCAGCAGTATCGACCCGTAGCAGACGTTGGGAAGCGATGACCGCCATGTTTACGCGTTCACGTCCCACCTCTCCAGAAAGCGAATCCTTCAGCGCTGAACAAGTGGGCCGGCGCAAAAAGGTCAGTGGTGAAGTTTAAGTGATAACTCGCTGCGAAGAGATCTCGGTCAGCACATTTCGATTGCGAGCGCAACAAACGATCACTGTTCTGTGAAAAACAGGAGCAACGAACCGAGATCACAACGTGTGCGATCGTTTCTATCGATTCATGAATCGAATCAAACGATTTGCCTATTGCTCTTGTCCCGCATAACTTTTTCGGATCAACTGGAACAACACACACCGGCGAAAGCTGTGCGGCCGGAAGAGCAGGACTTGGCTCGAAGCAGCTAAACAGTGGAGGAGCTAATGTCCGCACTTACCCCGGAACTGATAGGGTTTGCAATCATCTCAGTTCTGCTAATTGGCATGGCCGCGTTTCTTAGCAGATCATAGTGCGGGAATATGAAATAAATGCTCGCCATTTTCCTGCCGCCTATGCCGTCAATCCAACCCCCGAATAGGATTTGGCTCAAAGGAGCCAAACAGTGGAGGAACCAATGTCCCCAAACCTATCCCTGGACCGCCCGCCCATCGATCCATATCCGCTTAGCCCCTATGTCACTTGGGCAGGCAATCGAAATCGCGATCCGATCCTACAAGTCTTCAAAGAGATTTTCCCAAAAAGCGGACATGTTCTCGAACTTGCGAGTGGCGGTGGCAACCATATAAACTATTTCGCGCCCCATTTTCCGCAATTGCAGTTTCAGCCGTCCGACTATGACGTTGACGTGTTCGAGCCGATCAAGCAGAAGCGCGCCAATCAAGGCAGCTCCAACGTCGCCGATCCGATAAAGATCGATCTGACCGCGCCCGAGACTTGGCCCGACCCCAAGAGTCGGCTCTACGACGTGATATTCGTCGTCAATTTGTTCCAAGTCGCGCCGGTCAACATCGCCGACGGCATAGCGCAAGTGGCGGCCCGCGTTCTGACTAAAGACGGCTTTGTCGCGATCTATGGACCGTTCAGGGTTGACGGGAAATACACGACACAGTCCAATGAAGCCTTTGATAAGGAAATTCTCGCCGCCAAGGTTCCTGAATGGGGCCTCAAAGACGTGAGAGACCTCGAAAAAGCAGCTAACAGGCATGGCATAGTATTAAAGAAAATCATAAATATGCCGGTCAACAACTTCATTCTCGTCTTCGGCCGCGCATGAACGAAGTGCGGAAGGAAGCACAGGCGGTCCTTCCGCATGCGATCGGCCCGGGCCGTGGCCATGGAGAGCTGCTTGAGCCAAGGCACAGCAGTCGTTGTCGGCGTGGGCGCGGAAACGGGACTAGGCGCCGGACTAGCGCGGCGTTTCGCGCGGGAGGGGTTGCGCGTCGTCGTCGCCGGGCGCACCGCGGAGCGGCTGCGCGCAGCAGCCGCCAGCATTGGCTCATCGGGCGGAAGCGTCATGGTCAAGGTGGCGGATGCATCTCGCGAGGCAGATGTCATTGCACTATTCGATGAAGCCGCCGGAGAGAACGATCTCGAACTCGTCGTTTATAATGTCGGCAACAACTTCGCGGCGCCTGCTCTCGAAACGCAGACAAAGCTTTTCGAAGGTTTGTGGCGGCAGAACGCCTTGGGAGGGTTTCTGGTGGGCCGCGAAGCCGTCCGCCGACTTGTCCCCCGCCAAAGAGGAACCATTCTCTTCACCGGCGCGACAGCCTCGCTTCGCGCCCGGCCGCCCTTCCTTGCATTCGCCTCCGCCAAAGCGGCGTTGCGTGCTGTGGCGCAGGGGTTAGCGCGGGAATTTGGACCACAGGGCATCCATGTCGCGCATATCGTTATAGACGGCGCCATCCAGGGCGAATACGCGGCCACCAAGTTTGCCGAATATGTTCGCTCGAAACGCGAGAACGGCTTGCTGGCTGTCGATGCGATAGCGGACGCCTATTGGGCACTGCACCGCCAGCCGGCAAGCGCCTGGACTCATGAACTCGACCTACGGCCATTCAAAGAACCGTTTTGACATTGAATTCCGGAAACGCTTGCCCGCCAAGATCGTTCTCCCAGATTAAGACTCGGGCTCAGTTGCTGGGGGCCGCTCCATAGAGACTGATTATGGAAATCTATCAGATTATACATTTCATCGCGATCGTCGAGACAGGCAGCTTCACGAAAGGCGCGGACCGCGCGGCCGTCTCGCAGTCTGCCATATCGGCCAGCATCGCGAAACTTGAAGCTGAATTTGATGTCCAATTGTTGGACCGGCGCACCCCAGTGGTTCCGACCGACGCCGGTGCGCGTTTGTTCGAAGCCGGCAAGGCAATTTTACAAATATGCAGTGCGCTGAAAGGCGAACTCGAAACGATCGCTAGACCGATGCTTCTAAGAATTGGAATACTGCAATCCCTATCCAGTCGCCACGTTTCCAAGCTGCTAGGTTCTTTCCCGCGCGTCAAGTCTCATGTGGCGATCGAGGTGTGCGATGGGTCCAGCGAGCAGTTGGTCGAATTGCTTGCTAATCGGCAGCTCGATGCTGTACTCACGATCCTTGATGGCGGCGCCGCGAAATTCGCGAGTCGGGTTCTATTCAAGGAACCATATGTATTGGCCGTTCCAGAAGATCATCGCTTTGCGCAGCGGGAAAGCGTGACGCTTGCTGATCTTCATGACGAGCCATTTATCGTCCGGACAGGGCGCGACAGGTTCCAAGATGCGAGCAATGCGCTTGTCTCTCGCGGCATCAAGATACGAATTCTTTATAAAACTGCCCAAATCGACAGGACACTGGCTCTCGTCGCCGCCGGAATAGGTCTATCACTTGTTCCGGCCCGCCTGGGGATGCCAGGCGTGAAGATGGTGCAGGTGGCGGACATGGACTTCTTTAGAACGTATGGTCTCCTTTGGACGCGGGATCGAGAGGCGGAACTCAAGGAATTCATAAATTTCGCTGAAAGCCATAGCTGGACGCCTTAGAAAGTGACCATGCCGTAGACGCCGGGCATCGAGAACCGGAGACCAGGCAAAAGACCATCGATCCGAAACACCTCTAGAGCGGTGATATCGTCCTGAATGATCGGCTATTGGCTTTCGCCGAACATCCCCTCTTGAGAACCCAGAGTTATGTCCGTTTATCGTGCAAAGCGGAGAGTTAAACCGAGACACTACCTGAAAAATGAGCCCGGCTTGAGCAGCGGCGGTGCAGGTTCTATGGTGGGGGTCCGATCGGCCGCTCACACTGCCCATTTTACGATGACACTTGCCAGCATGACGGGTTTTGCCCGGGCCGCGGGAAGCGCCGGGCCGTGGCGCCTTGCCTGGGAGCTCAGATCCGTCAATGCCAAGGGCCTCGATGCGAGGCTGCGCGTGGCGCCTCCGTTCGACGTGATCGAGCCGGACGCGCGCGCAAGACTCTCGCGAAAACTCACCCGGGGAACGATCCACGCGACGCTGGCCGCGCAGCGCGATGCGGCAATCCCCGATGTTCGCATCAACCAGGATTTGCTGCGAAGGCTCATCGAGGCCTGCGCCAAAATTCCGCTGCCGGACAGGATCGCACCGGCTACTCTCGACGGGCTGCTTGCCTTGCGCGGCGTCGTGGAAATCATCTACGCGGCCGACGACGAGGCCGCAATTCTTTCCGCACGGGCGAGTGCTCTCGATTTGCTCGACGAGGCGCTCGATTGCCTCGTCGCCATGCGGCAAAGCGAGGGCCGCGCGCTTGCCTCTGTCCTCTCGGCGCGGCTCGAAAAGATCGCCGCCCTGACCCAAGCTTCAGATATTTGCCCGGCCCGCAAGCCCGAGGCGATCCAGGCGCGCCTCGCGCAATCGCTCACAATGCTTGCCGGAAACTCGAATTTCGACCAGAATCGTTTGCACCAGGAGGCTCTCATGCTGGCGGCCAAGGCCGATATCAGGGAAGAATTGGACCGTCTCGCCGCGCACACCACTGCTGCCCGTGAACTTTTGGCGAAGGGCGGCGCGGCCGGGCGAAGGCTCGACTTCCTTGCCCAGGAATTTTCCCGCGAGGCCAACACCCTTTGCGCCAAATCGAACGACGCGCGCCTGACGGGGCTCGGCCTCGAATTGCGCGTCGAGATCGAGCAATTCCGCGAGCAGGTCCAGAATATCGAGTAGGAATTTGCAGCTCGAAGATTGTTCCGCATCTGATCGGACGGCAAGGGCCCGCGGCCGCGGCTTGATGCTGATTCTTTCTTCGCCATCGGGCGCGGGCAAGACGACCTTGACAAGGATGCTGCTCCAGACCAAGGAACTCGATCTGTCGCTGTCGATCTCGGTAACCACGCGAACGCGGCGGTCGAGCGAAGTCGACGGCATCCATTACAGTTTTGTCTCCAAGAAGCAATTCGATGCGCTGCGCGATGGCGGCGATTTGCTCGAATGGGCGGAGGTGCACGGCAATTTTTACGGCACCCCCAGCGAGCCGGCCGAACAGATCTTGCGGCAAGGGCGCGACGTGCTCTTCGACATCGATTATAAGGGGGCGCAGCAGGTCAAGGAAAAATGCGGCGGAGATGCCGTCACGATTTTCATCCTGCCGCCGTCGATGCGGGAATTGCGGTCCCGCCTCGAACGCCGCGCCGAGGACCGCCCCGAAGTCATCGCCAAGCGTTTGAGCGAGGCGCGCAACGAAATCCGCCGCTGGACGGACTATGATTACGTGCTCGTCAACGACGATCTGCAAAGCACGTTCGCCGGCATCCGCGCGATCCTCGCCGCCGAACATCGCCGCACCGCGCGGACAAAGGAGGGGATCGCTGCTTTCGTCGAAAACCTGCTCGGCGAGACATGACGGGAAGCGCCGCCGAAGCGCGGACCGGGCGGGAAATCCTCAACTTGCGGTGCGATTTCTCTTGCGCCTTCGCCTCCTTCGATAAAAAAATGCGCGATCGAATCATTAGCAATCGCAAGGCTGAAGTTCATGCTTGCAATCCCAGGAAAAGCCTGCGGCGAATGCAGCTTTTGTTGCAAGGTTCTGGAAATCGCCGAGTTGGCGAAACCCGCCGGCAAATTGTGCGAACACTGTCTAAACAATGGTTCCGGCGGCTGCGGCATCTACGCGGCCCGGCCGCAAGTTTGCCGCGATTACGAATGCTTGTGGAAGGGCGACCGGCAGATGAGCCCGCAGCTGCGCCCCGATCGCACCGGCACGATCTTGATGGAAGATCCTGATAGCGATGAATACCGCGCCGTTTGCGATCCGGAAAAACCGTTTGCGTGGCTGACGCCGCTCATCTTCAAGCATCTTGTCGCGAAGGCAAAGAACGGGCGGATCGTCATCGCCAAGGCGGGGTTGAAATCCTGGCGCATTCGCGCCAGCGGGCAATGGGGGCCTTGCGTCTAGCTATCGCAAGACTTTACTTCCCGCGTGACACGATACGCGAAGCTCGCGCAATATTACTGATAACCCAAGATTATACATGACATTTGATCGGCTTCATGCTATGGATGTGCATGGAACGGAAAGACTTTCGCAGCATGGGACGAGACGCACAAGAGGCTCTTCGCGAGCGCGCGGTCTATCTGGTGT
>JBQTKC010000078.1:0-2118 GCA_052386575.1 Beijerinckiaceae bacterium | reverse complement strand
GGCCCCGCGCGCAACCACACATTCTGGACGAGGGCGCCCGCTTCGTGCCTGCCGTAACGAATCTCTATGACTCGCGCGAACCATCGGCGAATTCCCTCCGGCATCGCGCCAAATCGCCGCACCATTTCGGCTTCGCCCGGCGGGATTTCCGGCAAGGCAACCTTGGGCATGGCAACGGCGTGTTCGAGCCCAGACTCCTCGATCTGGAACGACGCCGAGAGCGAGAAAATCGCGCGGCCATGTTGGATCGCGTTGCAGCGCCGCGTCGTAAAACACTTACCATCCCGGATCCGGTCGACTTCGTAGATGATCGGCACGGAAGGATCGCCAGGCAAAAGAAAGTAGCCATGCAGCGAATGCGGCGCGCGGCCTTCGACGGTGCGGGCCGCGGCGACGAGGGCTTGAGCGACCACGAGCCCGCCGAACACGCGCTGCCAGCCGACTTGCGGGCTGCGCCCGCGAAAAATATTCTCCTCGATCCGTTCGAGATCGAGAATTGTCAAAAGCTCCGCGATAGCATGCGGCATGGCGCGCGCGACGTCCTTTCCGGAAGCCTGACGTGAGCGGCGCGGCGGCTTCCGTCAAGCCTAAACCGGAAACGCCAAGCAGAACCGCGCGCGGCAGGCAAGCGCTCGTGCGGTGAGAACTCCGCCCGCCGCCCTACCCGTCCAGCGGGCGCGCTTCTTCCGGAAGCATGATCGGGATGCCGTCACGGATCGGATAGGCAAGCTTTGCCGCGCGGGAAATCAGTTCCTGGTTTTGCGCGTCGTATTCAAGGGTCGTCTTGGTGCGCGGACAGACCAGGATTTCAAGCAGCCGCGGATCAATCCGCGACGGCTCCGGAGCTTGCGCGGCGCCCAATTCTTTGTCCTTACCCATTATTCGTTCGTTCTCCCGCGTTAATATTTCGAATGGAAACTCCGGCGACCCGGGTAAGCCCGCCCGCGAAAAACGTTTCCGGACAACGGTTGCCGATGCGCGAGAATACCGCGCGAAACGAAAGACCGCAATTTCCAACGCAAAGGTCAGCCAGCGTCATCTTGCTCAGTGCAAGGGCGTCGCCGCGTGTTTCCCGCGGGCGAGTTCGATTTCGGTGATCGCGACAAGCACATCCGCCCGGCCCTTGAGGTCGTGTGCTTCTAGCAGCGCTTGCTTTTCCTTTGGGCTGCACGGGCTCATCATGGACAGCGCGTTGACCAGGGCCTCGTTTGGCGCGTCGTTGATGCTGTTCCAGTCGATCTGGAGATGGTTCGTTTCGGCGAACTCGCGCAAGGTGCGCAAGACGCCGTCGCGATCGACCTGATCCTCGCCCGCGCACGGACTGAAATCGGCGGTAAACGGACCAAAATCGGCGCGGAATTGCCGGTAGGGCGCAACAGTGGCGATTTCCTCCAAAATCTTGAACCGCGCGATGCCAGTCAATGTGACGAAGTAGCGCCCATCGCCGGTTTCGGCGAACTGGGTAATGCGCCCCGCGCACCCGACCGGAAACAATGCCGGCACGGCGGCTCCCGCCCTCGCCTCCGGGTCGGGTTGGATCATGCCGACGATGCGCTCGCCCTTCATGGCATCGTCCACCATGGCAAGGTAGCGCTGCTCAAAGACATTGAGCGGCAGTTCGCCACGCGGCAGCAACAGGGCGCCCGCAAGCGGAAAAATCGGCAACACCGCCGGCATTTCATCCGGATTGCGATAGGCGCGGTTCGTGCCCATTATCCAGTCCCCGATATGCGCCACGGACAACTCAGCGTCCACCCATTGCCACGCTTTTAGGCAGATCCACGCAATGTAGGGATCGTCATGCCGGCAAACCACCACGCCAAGTCAAGGTCATGCCCGCGGGCCGCGCCATCGTGCCGGTCCCGCTGCTCAGCCCGCGACCGCGACCGCTTGATCCATCCTATATTTTGCCCTGCGTTATGCAAGAGCCCGTTTGGGACAAGACGCGGTCCGGCAAAGGATCAGGCGAAACGCGGTTGCTCCTGCCGCTATCCATCAGCGCCGTCATATGTGGACGGCCCCGATTGGCAAGCGGTTTTTTTGGCGCGGTGAACGGGCTGGCGGCTTGCGGTCATATGTCCGGCCTGTTTGCGCGGAATCATGTCCGCTGGCCCTGAT
>JBQTKC010000077.1:0-1681 GCA_052386575.1 Beijerinckiaceae bacterium | reverse complement strand
GTCTCTACCGGAACTTTGTTCCACTGCGCCTTGAGCGCCTGCTCGCGCGCCGCGCGGGATACCCTGATGTCATGCGGGTCGAGCTCGCTGTTGCAGACGATCTGAACTTGACCGACGTTGTCGATCTAAGGGGCCACCTATGTCCGGCATCAGCCTCCAGTCGAGAGCTTTCGCGAGAACAAGCCGCATAGCACATTGCGCTACAACCGAATGAAGCTTCAACGTGTGTCTTGTGTATAGGGCGAAGAGCTGAAGTTGCCTCCCATTAAATAAATGATGCCAATGCGTCCACCCGCGCGTGCGAATCGGCTCGTCTGTCTTCTCACCCGGCTCAATCGCCATATCCGGCACCAGGCCTTCCTCTTGCCATTTCGCGAGGTTCTCAGCTACGAGTTTTTCGACCTTGGCTTCACGCGCAAGATCGTCCGCAGTGACTGACCGGAACTCGGTCCAAGTTTCGAGCTGGTCCTTTTCAGCGCTATAGCGAGAGCAGGTCCATTGGACGCAGTAGAGCCGCTCCTGAAAGATGTCATCGGGATGGGGTTTGAAATCCGATTTCTGCCACAGGCGCAGTCTGTTTCCTGTTACGCCATCCCGTCTCGCATAATCGCCGCGGATGGTCTTTATCGCAGTGCGATGTAGCTCGCCGTCGAGCTCATAGACGAGGTATCCATCCTGAACCGTGCCTTTTTCCGCGACCTTCATCTCAACCGCTGATGCGCCGGTAGCCACCTCAATATCGAAGCGCCGCTTCGCGCGATTTGGAATCAGTTTGGCATAGATGCTGTGGGTCTTGCTGATGACCCACGAGGGCGCCATCGGAATCATCCAGCCGGTTTCCGGGCAGCGTGTCTCCAGGCAGTAGAGATAAGCCTTGGCGCGGTTTCCATCCGTGTCGTGCTCTATACCGAGAGCCGTAACCTCCCGGTCCACCGCCTCAGCGACTTGCCGCTGCGCGGCCTCGATCTCCGCCCGGATGTCTTCATCCGCCCCGATGATGTTGAGCGCGCCCCAGGTCAGCATGCAGGCGACCGGATTCAAGTCAGACGCGTAGACATCGCAGCCGAGCCGAGCCGCCTCGAACGGAATTGAGCCGCCGCCGCAGAAAGTGTCCGCGACTTTCGGGCGCCGGCCGAAGCGCATGATCCCGAGCTGCTCAACCAGCTCCGCGTGGCTATAAGCGCTCGTCCCGAAATGGGCATTCACTTCTTCCCAGATATCCCGGTAGAGCTTGGCGTCGATCTCTTCCGGGCGTTTGCAAAATTCGAGCTTTTCGGAGTAGGTCATTTCCGCTAAAACCCGGCGCTTCAGCCAGGTCTTCTCGGCTTCAGTCACTTCGCGCTTCCAACGGACGGTTAGCCCCGGATAGAGATCGAGGTCCATCGGCGCGGTTCTGGGGATCTCTCCAGTCTTGCGGCTAAGCGAAAAATAGGCCGAGGGATCCTCAAGCTGCAGGCGTTCCACAATCGTCCTGGCGCTCATTCCGTCCGCCCGTACGAGGAAGGCCTCGTCGTCGATCGCCATGAGCTTTTCAAAAATCTCGAGGTCCTTCTTTGGGTCATCGCTCGCAGGCAGGAGCGCGCCCAGCACGCAGGCGCGGGCGAGGATCAACGGTTTCCTGCCCTTCCAGTAGCTGCCAAGCGCGGTCAACGTTTGCCCGGCGCCCGCCTTGCGCTCCTTC
>JBQTKC010000076.1:0-23008 GCA_052386575.1 Beijerinckiaceae bacterium | reverse complement strand
GCGTCTCGCCGCCCTTCTCGTCCGTCAGCTCGAACAACCCAAAGCGTTCGCTGGGCAGATCGAAAGCACCATGGACACGCCACGACCGGTTTTTTGTCTTGGCGAGCGTTCCCGCCTCCGGCACGGTTGCGGCATCGATTATGCGGATCAACCGGCCCCGGCTCGCCTGAGGCGCGGCAGCGGCCAGCGCGTGTCCCACCAGCACGGCCAGCCAATCTCCGCGCTGCCGCAGGCGATAGAGCAGCGCCACATTGGAGATATCGACAAGCCCGATCGATGCAGCCCAGGCCGCCGCCGGCCGCAGGCCTCGTTCGCCGGGGCAATAGGCCAGCGTCATGCGCGGCAGATCGAGCGCACTTCCGAATACCGGTGCGCGCAAGAAGGCCTTCGTTTCCCTGGCACTCGCCTCGATCGCTTCGGCCCCGCCGAGCCATCGAACAACGTTTTGCCAGTCACCATTAACAAGCGCTTCGTGAGTCATCCCATGCTGGAATCACAAATGATTCCTGGGCGCAACGTCTGAGTTTAGCGCCTATGGGGTCGAGCCCGGGCGTCATCAAGGGATATCAGTCGGTCGACTATAAGGTCGGGGCGAGCGCGGGGCAGACGATGGTCGTCACGCTCTCGGCCAATAACGAGAGCACGTATTTCAACATTTTCGAGCCCGGCGCGGAGCCGGGAAAGAGTTACGCCATATTCGCCAGCGACACAGACGGCGACCGTTTCGAGCGCCGCCTCGCGAACACGGGCGACTACACGATCCAGGTCTATCTCTACCGTAACGAGGCGCGCCGCGGGGGGCGATCGCAATATACGCTCGACGTGGCTGTCGAGGGAGTGGCCGCTTCAACGGCGGGGGCTCCGGCGGGCGACGCCAAGGTCGCGGCAACGAATTTCCATGCGACTGGCCAGATTCCCTGCGCACGGCGCGAAGCGCAGCCAGTGTCGCAATGCCGTTTCGGCGTCATCCGCCAGGGCAATGGCGACGCGACCGTGCGCGTCTTTTGGCCCGACGGCGACGAGCGGAACATCTATTTCGAGAATGGCAAGGCACAGTCCTCGGACTCGGAGGCCGGAATCTACTCGGAAAAGACGAGCGATCTGAACCGTGTCTTCATCGGCACGACGGAGCGGTTTGAAATCCCGGACGCCGTCATCTTCGGCGGGTGATACACGAAGAAACAAAAGGAGGTTTCCTCATGAGACTCGGCATTCCCCTAATCGCCTGTGCTCTTGCACTGGCCTTTGCCCCGGCGGCATCGGCTACGACCGCATCACAGCGCGAATATAAGCGCGGCTACGCGGATTGCTCCGAGGGCAAATACGACCAGAACCAGCACGGCGCCTCCTACAAGAAGGGGTGCAGAGCAGCCGAGGATAAACAAAAGCCTGCCGCTTCCGCGTGCCCGCCCGATGTTTCGCAGGCCGATCGCTCCAAATATCCGGGCGGCAAGTGACGCGGCGGCCTCGCGCGCGAGCTATATGAATTGCGCGCTTAATTCCGTTCCCGAACGGATTTCGCGACTGTCCAACGGAACGGCGTCGCGGAACGCGAACAAACAGGTCGAATGCGCTGCTTCTGTCCGCGAATGTCTTGGAATAAAGGAGGGCGCATGTTTCCTGTGTCTCGCATCTTTGCCGTTACTGTCCTGCTTGCTTCCCTGCCGGCGCTCACCTTCGCGGAGTCCGAGCACCGGACGCAGCGGATCGAGTTCAAGGATGGCCGCGCGGCGATGAGAGGCCACATCAAGGGCTATCACAAGGGCTATCACTATGTCGATTATGTCTTTTCCGCCGGTGCCGGTGAGTCGCTGAGCGTCACTCTCAAAACCAACAAGGACATAAACTATTTCAACCTATTGGCTCCTGGTGAAACGGAGGCCGCGTTCTTCATCGGCTCCACCAGCGGCAATCATTACAAAGGCGCCATACCGGCGAGCGGCGACTATACCGCGCGCGTCTATCTGATGCGCAGCGCCGCCCGCCGGGGGGAGGCAGCCAAATACATGCTGACGATCGCTCTCGGCCAGAAAAGGGCCACCAACGAAAAAGGCCCAGACTATGCGGATGGTCTAACCGGCGGCCCGGATTATTGGGAAGTGACCGACATCGGCGCGGGCGACGCGCTGAGCCTGCGCAAGGAACCTTCGCCGCGAGCGGAACTGGCCGTGCAATTCGCAAACGGCACGGTATTGCGCAATCTCGGCTGCAAAAATACGCGCGGCCAGAGATGGTGCCGGGTCGAGCGGCCAAATGATACTTCCGTGCATGGTTGGGTCAACGGACACTTTTTGCGGGAGTCCGGCGGGCAAAGGTAAGCACAAAGCGCCTGGGGCTTTAGGACTCGGCCTTCAGAAACGCGCGATAAGCATCCTCATCCATCAGGCTGTCGACTTCGGCGGCGTCGCTCAGCTCGATTTTAAGAAACCAGCCCCTGCCGGCAGGATCCTCGTTGACGAGGCCAGGCGAATCGGCAAGCGCGCCGTTGATCTCGACGACCGTGCCCGACACCGGCGCATTGACTTCGGCCGCGGCCTTGACGCTTTCGACTGTGGCGGCCTCGCCGCCCTTCGATAAGCGCTGGCCAATCGGCGGCAGTTCGACAAAAACAACGTCGCCCAATTGGGTTTGCGCATGATCGGTGATCCCGACGACGCCCGTGCCGCCTTCGACGCGGACGTATTCGTGGCTCTTGGTGTAGCGCGTAGGCATCAGCCCTCCCTAAAATAATGGTGCGGTACAAAAGGCAGCGACACGATTTTTGCCGCAAGCGGCTTGCCGCGGACGATCAGGGAGACTCCCATGCCGGGCGCGGCGTGCGCGGCATCGACATAGCCCATCGCGACCGGCCGTCCAAGGCTCGGCGCGTAACCTCCCGAAGTAACGCGGCCGATCATTTGGCCGTCGAGCGTGGCGATGCCGGCGCCTTCCCGCGCCGGCGCTTTGCCTTCGAGCAAGATTCCCACGCGCAAGCGCGACGGACCATGTTCGATCGCCCGCTTCACGTTTTCATAGCCAAGAAATCCGCCCGCCTTCCGCCGGCGTTTTGAAATCGACCACAAAAGTCCCGCCTCGACAGGGCCGATCATAGTATCGATGTCATGGCCATAAAGGCAGAGGCCCGCCTCAAGCCGGAGCGAATCGCGGGCGCCGAGGCCGATTGGGCGAACATCCGCCTCATCCAGCAATTCTTGGGCGAAGTTTTGCGCCGCCGCCGCGGCAAGCGAAATTTCAAACCCGTCCTCGCCCGTGTAGCCGGACCGCGAAATATGGAGAACGGTACTATCCAGCGCAAAGCTTTTGGCCGACATGAACGGCATCGCCGAAACACTTTCGGCCGCGGCGGATGAAACATGCCGGTGCAAAACCTCGGCGGCCTTTGGTCCTTGCAGGGCGAGCAGCGCGTGCCCGTCGAGAATGGTCAGCGTGCAGTCCGGCAGCCCGGCGGCAAGATGGGCGAAATCGGCGACTTTGGTCGCGGCGTTGACGACGAGGAAAAGCCGCTCACGCCCAGCTTCGTCAGGAAGCCGCGTCACCATCAGATCGTCGAGAATGTGGCCCTCCGCGTCGAGCAACTGCGTGTAGCGCATCCGTCCTGAAGCAAGGGCGGCGATGTCGCCCGGCACAAGAGTTTCCAAACGGCGGACAGCCTGTGGTCCGGCAAGAATCGCCTGGCCCATGTGCGACACATCGAACAGCCCCGCCCTGGCCCTTGTATGAAGGTGCTCGCTAACGATGCCGGAGGGATATTGCAACGGCATGGCGTAGCCGGCAAAGCCGGTCATCCGGGCGCCAAGTGCGCGATGCAAATCGTAAAGCGGCGTGCGGGCGAGCTCGCCGTTGGCACCAGCGGCTGGCAGGCTAGCAGTCATCAGAGCACCCGGCCGGACAAAGCAAAAGCCTCGCAGGACGTTTCAAACGTCGCGCGAAATTGTTGTCGAGCGTTTCAGCAAGTTCGGCGGCGCCGCGAAGGGTATAGCGCAGCTTCACAGGCCATGCTTCGCCCAGATGGCGCGCACCTCGTCGGCCGTCGCAAACTCGCCGCGCTCGGCCTGCGCAAGCGACACTTCAAACGAGGATTCTTCCTCGGCGGTTAGCTGGATCATCGGCTGATCCTCTCCGGCAAATTGCAGGAGCATGCGGGCAAGCTCGTCCTGCTTTTCGGGGGACATACCGCGGGCGGCTTCAATGGCGCGGTCGAGCAACTCTGTCATCGTGAAAGACTACGCTGTCCAGGACGGCAAAGGAAGCAAAACCTCGGTACCCTTCCGCCGCACTCGGAGGCCCTTTCCAGAGTGTCACCCGCGCGGTCCGTGGGCTTGAGCGCTTCCGGGGCGGTTGCCCTTTCGGCTCCAGCCCGGCACATCGTGCGCGTGCCAGTTTGTCCCGCTGGGGACTTTTGATCTTAAGCCTCAAATGTGAGCGCACGAGTTTGTCAGTGCGCTTGCGGTAGGTTCGCGCTGCCGTATACGGCCGGAGCGGTGGCATCGGGATTCGCGCGGCTTCAAGGTTTGGCACCTTTGGCGGCGGGCTTGTCTCCGCCCGTGCCTTCGTCAATGCCAACCTTTATCGTATAGTCGCTCTCGGCGTGATCCTGGATGAATGGCACGCGCAGCGGTTCGGAGACGATCGTGAAATCCGCTCGAGTCTCGCCGGCGGCCACGGTTACGGCAGCGTGATAGAGCTTGCTTACGATGGGAGAATTATCGCGCTCGCGGAGGACCGCCATGCGGACCGGCACGCTAACGGCGCCGGGGCTGCCAGCGGGTCCAAGCAGCACGCTGCCCGCGACCCCGATCTTGATCGCGAGTTGATCGCCTTCGAGCGTGCATTCGCGCGCCGTATCGTCGAGCGCGGTTTGATAACGCAAATTGGCGCTCGAAGGCGGCGCACCAGCATAAGCCTGGCTTGCTGCCGTGCCTTCCAGAATAAGGACTTCGGGACAGAAGATATGCCGGACCTCGGCGCCAGGCGCCGCCGGCGCGTCGCTCGTCTTAAATCCCAGCAAATTAGCGAGTTTCGATTGGCCGATTTCGGGGGCGTCGAAATTGCCGAGATGGCCGCCGCAGCCGGCGAGTCCCAGCACCACCGGCGCGGCCAGAATGGATTTTGCGGCGGGGATCGGCACTGGCCGCCATATCGCACTCCGGCCGCACTCACGGCAAGGCATCGAAGCCGTCCTTGAAGCCGGCAATGGAGAGCGGTATGCCGGTTCCTACTTCTGGGGTCTGAAAAATAATGAAGGTGGCCTTCTGGCCGGTTTTCATCTGATCAATCAGCTTATCCTCCATGACCACCTCTGCCACGCATCCGCTTGGAAGGCAGCGGACAAAGCCAGCGCGTCCGACATCGGTATCGTCGATCTTAAGCCCCAATCCGGAAGGAAGAAGCACGCCCAACGGCGCAATGACCCGCAAGAGGCGGCTCTTGCCGTCCGCAGTCTTGAGAACGATGACCGTCAGATTGATGTTTGGCTTATCTTCCGCGGCGACGCTCTGCAAGAGCGCGCATTGCTCCCGTGCCGCGCCAGGCGGCGTCTCGCAGCGCAGTTCCCAATCGCCATGCTTGGATTTCACGACGCCTTGGGCAACAGCACCAGCCGCGCCCGCAGCGAGCCAAATACCAATGAGCGTCAGCCCGAAAAGGCGCCGCGCGCCCGTTGCTTTCGTTAATTCTGTCTCCGGCGCCACGGAAGCTTCCTGTCTATTTGAACCATTCGAGCCGCTAGCGGCCCGATCCATGCTGGGGTGCAGACCCGCTTCATGCGGAATGACGAATGGACGTGCTTAAGTGTAATTGGTGCCGTCACGATTGTGAACTCTCGCGCGGCATTTATGCAAGAGCGATTGCAATCGTGTTACGTGCGGCACGAATTTTGAGGAAAAATTGCCGCCCGCAATGCGGTGCCGGCGACTTCGAGGCATTGGGGCCAAAGCTTCCAAAACATTGACGGAATGCGTTTGAGGCTTTGCCGCTAGAGTTTGGGGGTGGACCGCAGGCGCCCTGGCGTGCGCACGTCCTTGCCGGATTCCTTGAGGAAGGCCGGAATGCAACTCAAGCCCGCATTGAACGGGGCACCGGGACGAGCAGGCGGCCGCCCAAAGCCGGATAAAATACGAATAAATATTTAGTGGTTATTTAATGAGTGCATTATCATTTTTTAAATATATTGTTTGTTGACTCTCTCGCCGTGATTGTGTATATTTATCACAGTTCGACGGCCTTTAATAAGCGTGCAGCGCAATATTCAGCGTTTCTGGTATGATGAATTATGAAATCAACCATATTTTAAAATCATAAACAAAACTAACAAAATTGTCATTCCGTTTTCGTGGCCTCCCGGCCCGTTTCCCGATAGCAAGACGTTCCACCTTGGAGTATGATCAAAATCGTTTTTTTCATAGGTATTTTTGAGGCGATCTTATGTCCGGTAACGATTTCGCCACCGTGCCCGGGTGGTTTCAAATTCTGGCCACGGAAAAGCCCGGCTTTTTCGCCCTCCGGAGCGGCGCGCAACGGTTGACCTACGCCGGCCTCGATGCAAGGACCGATGCGCTTTGCGACCGGCTCACCGCTGCTCGAATTGAAAAAGGCGCGCTCGCCGGCGTCCTCCTCGAGCGCTCGTTCGCCACCGTCACATCCTTTCTTGCGGTGTTGAAAGCAGGCGGGGCGTTCGTGCCGCTCGACCCAAGCAGCCCCCCAAACGCCATTCTCGATATCATCGAGAAGCACAAATTGGCGTGCGTCATATCGAACGGTGCGACGCGGCGGCGCCTCCCGCAGCTCGCCGCCGCGGTGCCAGTGATCGATATTGATAGTGACGCCCCCCCATTGGCGGGGTCTGCCGGCCGCCGGGGTAAGGCCGCGAAAATCTCGGGTGCGGACCCCGCCTGTGTCATGTTCACGTCTGGCTCGACGGGAGAACCGAACGGGGTTGTCATTCCGCATCGCGCCATTGTGCGCCTCGTCAAAGATCCCGGCTATATGCCGTTTTCGGACGATCAAATCTTTTTGCAGTGCTCGCCTTTGGGCTTCGATGCATCGATTTTCGAAATTTGGGGGGCGCTGCTCAACGGCGGCGAGCTCGTGGTTCCAAGAGCAGGTTTGCTCAGTTTCGCGGAAATTGCCGCCGCGATCGAGGAACATGGCGTCACTACGCTGTTTCTCACCAGCGGCCTTTTCAATCTTATGGTGGATCAGTGTCCCGAGCCGCTGCGAAAACTTCGCTATTTAATCGCTGGCGGCGACGTCATGTCGCCGGCGCATGTCGCCAAGGCGGCACGGCTGCTCGCTCCAGGCCACTTCATCGTGGCTTATGGACCGACCGAGAACACGACCTTCACCACGACCTTCGCCGCGCCGGCGGATTTGCCGCTAGATGCGCCGGTTCCCATCGGTAAGCCGATCGCGGGTACGATATTGCGTATTCTGGACGCCAATTTGTGCCCCGTGGCCGAAGGCGCGCCGGGGGAGCTTTGCGTCGGGGGCAGCGGACTCGCGCTTGGTTATCTTAACGCCGCGGATCTCACCCAGCGAAAATTCATAGAGAATCCCGAGGTAAGCGACTCTGCCCAACGGGTTTATCGCACTGGCGACCTCGTGCGGCGCGACGAGACCGGTGTGCTGCATTTTTTCGGACGAATCGATAATCAGATCAAGGTGAACGGCTACAGAATCGAGCCCGAACACGTCGAAATCGTGCTGCGGCGCCACCTACCAGTCACCGATATCGCGGTCGTCGCTTGCGCCTTGGCGGATGGCGCCAAGCATCTGGTCGCCTTCGTTGTTCCGCTCCCCGGCGCTTCCCTTTCCAGCGCCGCCTTCCGACAGGCCGCCGCAAGCTATTTGCCGCCACACATGATCCCGGCGCGCCTGGAGACGGTCGACGCGTTTCCGCTAACTCTGACAGGCAAGATCGACCGCCTCGCCCTCAGCCGCCGGGCAGCGAACGCACGGGTACAAATCCCTGCAAACACCGAGTTTCGCGCCCCGGCCGAGACCACGCTGATCGATTTGTGGCGGCATCACCTGCAGCTCGAAATCGTTGATGTCGACCAAAACTTTTTCGACCTTGGCGGCAGCTCGCTCCAGCTCCTTGGCGTGCATGCCGACATCGAACGGCTTTTCCCTGGCCGGATTTCGATCCAGGATTTGTTTGATTTGCCGACGATCCGACTTCTCCATGACCGGTTGTCCGGAGCGCGGGCGGCCGACGTCACCGCTCAAGCCGCGGCACATGCGGCACTCCAACGGCGCGCGCGCCAGAATCGCGCCCGCTCGTCCAGCGTCCCTGCAAACCCGGCCGCAGGCAAATGATGTCCGCCCAAGATTCTCCTCAAGCGATAGCCGTGATCGGCATGGCCGGCCGTTTTCCGGGCGCGCCGTCACTCGATGCCTATTGGGACAATCTTCGCCGCGGCATCGAATCGATCACTCATTTTCCGCCCGAGGAGTTGGAAGACGCCTACGGCCGTTCGGTGCAAAACCAGCCTGGCTATGTGCGTGCAAGATCGATTTTGGATGGTGTCGAGCTGTTCGATGCCGGCTTCTTCAATTTCCTGCCGCGCGAGGCGGAGCTGACCGACCCTCAACAAAGGGTTTTTCTGGAAATCGCCTGGGAGGCACTGGAAAGCGCCGGCTACGACCCCGCCGCATTTCCTGGCGAGATCGCGGTTTACGCGGGGAGCAGTTTTAACACCTACCTTCTCTACAATGTGCTGAACGACCGGCAGCGGCTCGAAGCTATGACCGGCAGTTATCAGGTCGGCGAATTTTTGACGCTCGTCGGCAATGGAGCGGACTTTCTCGCGACGCGCACCGCTTACAAGCTCGATTTGCGGGGCCCCGCGTTTACCGTGCAGTCGGCGTGTTCGACCTCGCTTCTTGCCGTCGCGGAAGCGTGCCAATGCCTTCTCGATTATCGCGCCGATATGGCGCTCGCGGGCGGCGTATCGATCACCTTTCCGCAGAAGCGCGGCTATCTCCATCAGGAGGGCGGCATGGTTTCGCCGGATGGTCACTGCCGCGCCTTCGACGCTAGAGCGGCGGGGACGGTGTTCGGCAGCGGCGCCGGCGTGGTGCTGTTGAAGCGCCTCGACGCCGCCTTGGCCGACGGCGACCCGATCCGCGCGGTCATTCGCGGCAGTGCGGTCAACAACGACGGGGCGAGGAAAGTCGGCTATACGGCGCCGAGCAGCGATGGCCAGGCCAAGGCCGTCGCCCTCGCCCATGCTGTGGCGGATATTACCGCCGGAGAGATTTCCTATGTGGAGTGCCACGGTACCGCGACCCCGCTTGGCGACCCGATCGAAATCGCGGGTCTCGCCAAGGCGTTTGGCGCGACCACAAATCGCAAGGGATTTTGCGCGATCGGCACGGTCAAAACGAACATCGGCCATCTTGATATCGCGTCCGGTGCCGCGGGGTTAATCAAAACCATTCTTGCGCTCGAACATGAAAGCCTGCCCGCGGCGCTTCATTTCGAGACCCCAAACCCGAAACTCGGCCTTGAGGAAGGCCCGTTCTTCGTCAATGCCGAATTGCGGCCGTGGCCGCGCGGCGCCAAACCGCGCATCGCCGGGGTCAATGCCGCGGGCGTAGGCGGAACCAATGTCCATCTCGTCGTCGAGGAAGCGCCCGCGCTCCCGGCCGCCGCCGCGGCAGCGCCCGATGCCGAGGCCGCGCATCTGTTTGTCGTTTCGGCCCGCGACGAAACTGCCTTGGCGGACGCCCGTTCCCGCCTCGCGGCGCATCTCGATGCGCACCCGGAACAGAGCATCGGCGACGTCGCCTTTACCTTGCAAACCGGGCGGCGCGGCTTCGCCAAGCGGTTCGCCGCGGTCGCCAACGATAGGCGCGGCTTGATCGAAAAACTCGGCGGCCACGGCAAGGCCGAGACGGCGGCCGCATCCCCGCCAAGGCTGGCTTTCCTATTTCCTGGCCAGGGCGCGCAATATCCTGGCATGGGCCACGGGCTTTACCTGCGTTATCCAGTTTTCGCGCGTGCGATCGACCAATGCGCTGCGATTCTGGAACCTTCGCTCGGACTCGATCTGCGCACGGCCCTTTTCAGCGGCGCGGCGGAGGCCGGGCCGAGACTCCAGGCGACCGCGCTCGCGCAGCCCGCCCTGTTCAGCGTCTCCTTCTCCGTCGCGGCGTTATGGCGGAGTCTTGGGTTTGAGCCCGCCGCCATGCTTGGCCACAGCATCGGCGAATTCGTCGCCGCGACGCTCAGCGGCGTGATGCAACTCGAAGACGCCTTGGAGGTCGTCGCCCTGCGCGGTGCCAAGATGCAGGAACTGCCGGAAGGCGCGATGCTCGCGGTCATGCTGCCGGAGGCAGAACTAAAGACATGCCTGCCCGGCGATCTCTCGATCGCGGCGGTCAACTCCACTGCCGTCTGCGTTGTTTCAGGGCCGCATCCGGCAATCGACGCCTTCGAGGCGAATTTGACCGCCCGCGGCGCCGGCTCGCGGCGGTTGCGGACCTCGCACGCATTTCATTCGGCGATGGTCGATCCGGTGATCGAGCCGCTTGCGAAGATTCTCGCGAGGATTCCTCTTAGGCCCCCCAGCATTCCTTATGTCTCCACCTTGTCGGGAACGTGGATAACGGACGATCAGGCGACGGACCCGCTTTATTGGGCGCGGCATTGCCGCGAGACGGTGCGTTACGCGGCGGCGCTAAATTGCCTCGCCGGACCGGAATCGCCAATCCTGATCGAGGTTGGCCCCGGACGGACGCTGACGGGCCTCGCCCGGCAAAACGACGCCGCGCGCGGGGCGCCGCTGATCGCGGCGTCGCTCCCAGACGCGGCCGAGGAACGCGACGCAGACGCGGTCTTTCTCGCCACCCTCGGACGGCTGTGGGCCGCGGGAGCGGCGCCGGATTGGCGCAAATTGCACGAGGGCGCGCCGCAACGGCGCGTCGTCCTGCCTACTTATCCTTTTCAGCGGAAGCGCTATTTTATAGACGCGCCTAGCGCTAGCCAGGCCGCGGCCATCTCTTGCGAAGGAAGTAGCATTACTGCCATGGCGAACGAAACATTGCTTGCGGCCCCTGCCGCCGAGATCGGGCAACAACCGTTGCTAGACCGCCAAGCTGCGATCCGGGCCGAACTCACGGCTTTGCTCGAAAATCTTTCCGGCATCGACATCGCCAGCGCGCCCCCTGGCACAAGTTTCCTCGAGCTTGGCTTCGATTCGCTGTTCCTGACGCAGGCGAGCCAAGCGATCAAGACCCGCTTCAATGCCGCCGTCAGCTTTCGCCAGATGATGGGCGAGCTTTCGACGGTAAATGCCGTCGCTGAGTATCTCGACCGGGTGGCGGAAAATTTCGTGGTTGAGGCCGCCCCGGCCGCGCCGGGCCAGATCGAGGCTAGCCCAGCCACACCTCCCCAAGTGGCGATTCCGGCACCCGGTTTTGCGGCTGTCTCCGGGCTGGGACAAGGCATCGAGCAAGTCATGGCGGCGCAGCTCGCCAGTATGACGGACCTCATCAACCGCCAGCTCGAAACCTTGCGGCAGATGGGCGGCGGCGCATCTTTGACCGCGGCGCCCTTCGCCGCGGCGGCCCCGGCGGTCCGGCAAACTCCGCAAGCAGCGGCGCCGCTTCAAGCAAAGCCGCTTCCGGGAAAAACCTCCGGCGAGGCCTTTGGCCCCTTCAAGCCCATTTCGCAATCGCGCGATGCTGGCCTCGACGCTGGACAACGCGGTTTTGTCGCCGATCTGGTCGAACGTTACACGAGGCGCACGCGCGGCTCTAAGGAAATGACCCAGGCATCGCGAGCAGTGCTCGCCGATCCCCGAGTCGCCGCGGGATTTAATCCGGATTGGAAGGAGATTGTTTACCCGATCGTCACAGTCCGCTCCGAAGGCTCGAAGCTTTGGGATGTTGACGGCAACATTTATGTCGATCTGTTGAACGGTTTTGGGCCGACCGCGTTCGGCCATGCCCCCGATTTCGTTCGCGACGCTCTCATCGCGCAGATCGAAAAGGGTTTTGAGCTTGGTCCGCAAACGCCACTTGCCGGCGAGGTCGCGAAGCTTTTTTGCGATCTCACCGGCAACGAGCGGATGACCTTTTGCAACACCGGGTCGGAAGCGGTGATGGCGGCGATGCGGATCGCGCGCACGGTGACCGGGCGCAGCCGCATCGTATATTTCGCTGGCGATTACCACGGCCAATTCGACGAAGTGTTGGCGCGCGGCGGCGTTCGCGATGGGGTTTCGCGCGTATTTCCGATCGCTCCTGGTATTCCGGCAGAATCCATCGCCAACATCACCATCTTGGACTATGGAACCCCCGAGAGCCTCGCCTGGCTCGAACGGCACGTCCATGAATTGGCGGCTGTCCTTGTCGAACCGGTGCAGAGCCGGCGGCCGGACTTCCGTCCCCGGCAATTCCTCAAGGCATTGCGCGACCTGACCGCGAAGGCTGGGACCGCTTTAATCTTTGACGAAATCGTTACTGGCTTCCGCGTTCATCCGGGCGGCGTCCAGGCCTTGTTTGGCATTAGGGCCGATCTTGTCACCTACGGCAAGGTCGCCGGCGGCGGCATGCCGATCGGCATCTTGGCCGGCAAGGCGGCGTTCATGGACGCCCTCGACGGCGGTTACTGGCAATATGGCGACGATTCCTATCCGGAAGCCGGAGTAACTTTCTTTGCCGGCACTTTCGTGCGCCACCCGCTGACGCTCGCCGCCACCGCCGCGGTTTTAAGATATCTGAAAGCAGCCGGGCCAAGCCTGCAGGAAAGATTGTCGGAGCGTACGGGCGAGCTCGTGGACGAACTTAACGCCGTCTTCGAGCGCCACCTTGTGCCAACCGAAATTCACCATTTCGGCTCGATCTTTTTCCTCAAATTCGCCCCCGAATATCATTTTGCGTCGCTCTTTTACTATCTGATGCGCGAACAGGGCATTCATATCCAGGAAGGCTTCCCCTGTTTCCTGACAACCGCCCACGACGATGCCGATCTCGCCAAAATCGTCGCGGCTTTCGATGCGGCTTCGGCACAGATGATGGCCGCTGGCCTCTTTGGACCGACCCCGGAAAAAGCCGGGGCGCGCCAAGGCCAGCTCACCGAAAGCCAAATGGAAATTTGGCTCAGCGCCCAACTCGGCGACGCCGCTTCCTGCGCCTTCAACGAATCGGTCACCCTCGATTTGCGCGGTCCACTCGACACCGGCGCGCTGCGGAAAGCGGCGCGCGATTTGGTGCAACGCCACGAAGCGCTGCGCATCCGTTTCGCGCCTTCGGGCGACGGCTTTACCGTGCTGCCTGCGGCACCACTGGTCTTCACCATCGCCGCGCGCGGCGAGGGCGAGGCGGAGCCTCTCGATGCTCGCCTTGCCGATATCATCGAAAGCGAGGCCTCGACTCCGTTTGACTTGGTTAATGGCCCGCTCATTCGCTTCACCTTGGTGCCGGACCCAGGCCAAGACCGCCATATGCTGGTGATGACCGCCCATCACATTGTCTGCGATGGCTGGTCGACGAACATTCTTATGGAAGAGCTTGGGGTGCTCTATTCGGCCCGCCTAAGCGGAGCCGCCGCCAGCTTGCCGGAGGCACACAGCTTCGTCGCCTATGCGGCACGCCACGGCGGGGTGCAGCCGGAGGCGGAGGCCTATTGGCTGCACCAATTCGCGCAACCGCCGGAGCCTTTGGCCCTTCCGCTCGATCATCCGCGCCCGGCGCTTAAGAGTTTCCGCGGCGATACGCTACGCGGCACAATCGAGGCGTCCCTCTATGAACGCGTGAAGCAAGCGGCGTCGCGCAACGGCTGTACCTTGTTCGCCGTGCTGTTGACCGCCTATCAGTTGCTGCTTGCCCGGTTGAGTGGACAAACCGATATCGTCGCCGGCATTCCGACCGCCGGGCAAAGCTTGCACGGCGACGGGCCACTCGTTGGCCATTGCGTCAACTTCCTGCCGCTGCGAGGCGAGTTCCCAGACGGCGTCACATTCCTTGATGCCGCGCGCAAGACCCAGCAGCTTCTTCTCGATGCGGCCGACCACCAAAGCTACACTTTCGGGTCCCTCGTCCGGGCGCTCGACATGCCGCGGGAGATCAACCGGCTCCCGTTGATCGAAGCGCAGTTCAATTTGGAGCGGATCGGCCAGAATCTTCCCTTCCATGATCTTGCCGTCTCGGCCGGCGCAAATCCCAAGCGCTTTGTGAATTTCGATTTGTTTTTCAATGTCGTCGCGGAGGATCGCGGCCTTATCATCGATTGCGATTACAGCACCGATCTGTTCGAATCCTCGACCATCTCGCGTTGGATTGGCCATTACAAGGCGTTGCTCGAAGCTGCCGCCTTCGACATGAACAGGGAAGCGATGCGGCTGCCCATGCTGACCAAGGCAGAGGAAAACGCTTTGCACAGCGTCCTTTCGGGGCCGGAATGTCCCATCCCGGAACTCGCCGTTCATGAATTGATCGACTTGCAGGCGGCGGCAACGCCAGACGCCGTCGCGATCCGCTTCGAAAACGCGACCCTCACCTATCGCGAACTGATCAGCCGCGCGGATCGTGTGGCTTGGCGGCTGCTTGCCGCAGGCGTCGCACGCGAAACGCCGGTCGCGATTTATCTCGACCGCTCGGCGGAACTCCCCGTCGCCATGCTCGCCGTCCTCAAGGCGGGCGGCGCCTATGTCCCGCTTGATCCGATCTATCCGCAAGCGCGCATCCACGCGATCATTTCCGAGGCCGATGTTAAGATCGCTTTGACTTCGGCAACGCTCGAAGACGAAATCAAGGCGGCGATTCCGGTTTGCATCGGCGTCGGAGAAGCCGGCGCGGAATTGGCGGATGAACAATCGCCGCCTCTGCCCCGCGCGCGCCCGACCGATCTCGCTTATCGCATCTTCACGTCCGGTTCGACGGGCCGGCCAAAGGGCATCGATGTCGAACATCGCGCGGTCGTAAACCTTTTGACCGCGATGCGGCAATCGCCCGGCATTAGCGCCACCGATGTCTTCCTCGCCGTGACGACGCCCTGTTTCGACATCGCCGCTCTGGAACTCTTCCTGCCGTTGACGGCCGGCGCCGAGCTTGTGATCGCGAGCCGGGCCGATGTCATGGACCCGTTTTACCTCGCCGCCCTGATCGCCCGTAGCTCGACAACGATGATGCAGGCCACGCCGGCCCTATGGCGGCTGCTGTTGGAAGCTGGGCTAAATCCGAAGGGGCTCAAAATCTTGTGCGGCGGCGAGGCGCTTGACCGGAAACTTGCCGAGGATCTCGGATCGGGCGAACTTTGGAACATGTACGGACCAACCGAAACGACGATCTGGTCGCTGGCGGAACGGCAGAACGGCGGCGCAATCGATTTCGGGCGGCCGATCGCGAACACCGGCATGTATATCCTTGACGCCGCAGGAAATACGGCGGCAATCGGAGCCGCTGGAGAGCTTTGCATTTCAGGCGCGGGACTGGCGCGCGGATATCATAAAAATCAAGCGCTCACCCAGCAAAGTTTCGCGGAAAATCCATTTTCCGGCGGCGCGAACGGACGCCTCTATCGCACGGGCGATCGCGCGCGCTATCTCGCGAATGGCCGCTTCGAACTGCTCGGACGCGCCGATAGTCAAATCAAATTGCGCGGTTTCCGCATAGAGCTTGGCGATGTCGAAGATGCGCTGCGGCGCGTTTCCGGCCAGCCGGAAACAGCCGCCGTTTTGCGTGGCGATGACCTGGTCGGCTATATCGCGGCGCCCGAAGGCAGCGCCCTGAGCATGAACAGACTGCGAACCAAATTGCGCGAGGAATTGCCGGATTACATGGTCCCGGCGCACATCATGCGTCTCGCCGCGCTGCCGCGTACCCAAAACGGCAAGATCAACCGCAAAGCGCTTCCGCAACCGGATTTCGCGCAAGCGCTACAAGAGCGAACCATTGCGCCACCCCAGACACCTCTTGAAGCCAAGCTCGCGACGATTTGGGGCGAAGTTCTGCGAACCGGCGAGATTGGCATCCACGACAATTTGTTCGCGCTCGGGGCGGATTCCATCGACCTGTTCCGCATCGCGGCGCGGATGCGGGAACAGGACCTCGGTCTCGATGCGGCCCAGCTGATGCGGCATCCGACCATCGCCGAATTGGCGGTTGCCGCGAATGACCTGGCGGGGGAATCGTTGCTCGCGCCAGTCAATACGGCGCCTTCGTTGCAAAGTTTCAGGCGCCGCGCGGGAGCAGTGCGATGACCCCGGCATCGGAAGGCGTTCAGCAATTGCCCGGCTCGGAGACGAAGCCAAGCGAGGAATTGTTATTTCCCTTATCGTCGTCGCAGCAGCGATGCTGGTTCGTCCATGCGTTAAGCCCTGGAAGTTCGGTTCTCAATATCGCCCTGCGTTGGCAGATCAAGGGACGATTTAACGCTTCGACGATCGAGCAAGCCTTTCAGAAAATCATTGACCGGCACGAGATACTGCGCACGAGGTTCGTCGAAAATGACGGCGGACCCATGCAGGAAGTAGCGGGCCGCCTCGATTTCCATTTGTCCGTTGTCGATCTGACAGTCATTCCCGAGGAAAAGCGGTCCGATGAAGCCATTGCGTTAGGTCTCCGCGAGGCGCACGTGCCGTTCGACATTGGTCAATTGCCGTTGATCCGGGCAACCCTGCTGCGCTTGTCCGCCGATCGCGGGGACTTGCTCGTGACCGTGCATCAGATTGTCTTCGATGGCTGGTCGATACGTAATCTCGCGCATGAATTTGGCACAATCGCCGCGGCGCTTGACGCCAATCGGTCTTACGATCTTCCGGAGTTGCTGCTGCAATATGGCGACTATTGCCTCTGGCAGAAGGAATATTTCGCCAGCAGCCACTTTGTTGAGGCGGAGACCGCGTATTGGAAAAATAAACTGTCCGGAGCGCCCTATTTCGAGATTCCGCCAGACCATGAGCGCCCCGCTCAACCAACCTATCGGGGCGAAATCGTGGCCGCCATGCTTCCGCCGGAGCTAGGCGATAAATTGGAAGAGACCGCACGCGAACACAATCTCACCTTGTTCAGCCTCGGTTGTGCCGCGACGGCTTTGATGTTGCACCGCTTTCGCGGCGCTACCGATGTAGTTTTCGGGACCCAGATCGCCGGCCGTGACGATCCGGATCTCGAGAACATGGTCGGTGTCTTCCTCAACAATCTCGTGATGAGATTCGATGTGTCCGGAGACCCTACCTTCGACGAGTTCCTGACCCGGGCGAACGAAACCGTGCGGGATGCGCTGATCCATCAACGGATGCCATTCCACAAATTGGTAGAGATTCTTAACCCGCCGCGCGATTCCCGACGCACGCCACTCGTCTCTATCAATTTCACCGTGCTGCGCGATGTCATGGACCATAAAGCCTATGGTGCCTTCGAGCTCCAGGGGCAACCTTCGCTATCGGCCGGCTCGCTCTATGATCTGTTTTTTTTCATGGTGCATTGGCCGAATGGCTGGCGGCTGGCCGTGGAATTCAACCTTGACCTGTTCGAAAGGCGCACCGCCGAGCGGATGCTCGAATTCCTCATGGCCGCTTTCGAGTTTGCTATTTCCAGTCCCGATGCGAGATTGTCCGCGCTGGTTCCGCCAGCGCGAGGGCGGATCGCTCCACCCGAATCCAGCGACGGTCTCGCCGCCATCGAGGCGCCGCGCCTGCCGCCAAATGCGCCTCAGGATGTCCGGCCGGCCGGCGCCGAAACAAAGATGATGGCGATCTGGCGGGATGTCCTTCAAGTTCGGGAAATCGGCCCCGCGTCGAATTTCTTCGAGCTCGGCGGGCATTCCTTGATGGCCATGCGGCTCGTGACCAAGGTCGCGAGCACCTTTGGCGTCAAGATCAACGTCGTGACCCTTTTTCAGGCGCCGACCGTGCGCGAGTTCACGGCGCATGTGTTTGGGATTGAATCGCCGCCGGAACCTTGGAGGATTGTCGAGATTCAACCGGCCGGCGACAAAACGCCAATTATCGCCCTCGGCAATACGATGATCTATTACAATCTCGCGCAAAGGATTGGAGCGGATAGGCCGTTTCTTGGCGTTCAGTTGTTTGAGCCCAACAATCCTCGCACATTGTCGTACCGCGACATGAATGAGATCGCGGCCGATTATGCGCGCCTAATCCGCGAGGCACGGCCACATGGCCCCTATATCCTGATGGGATTTTGTGTCGCGGGGGTCGTCGCCTACATCGCGGCGCAGCAGCTGCGAGAGGCGGGAGAGCGCGTTCCGCTGGTCGTGCTCGCCGACAGCTGGGTGCCGGGCTATAGCAAGAGCCTTCCGTTCGTCCGCCGATATCTGTTCCGCTGGTCCAACCGGCTGCACGGCCTTAAGCATAAATTCAAACTCCTGTTACGTGGTAAGCAGTCGATGCTGGAGTTTGTTTTGTCCTTTGGGCTTGTGCGCCAGAGCAGAATTCTGGACTTGGCCGCGGCGGTGCACCTCGTCAACAAGGCTAAGCTTGAAAAGATAAAGCTGACAATTGAGGACTTGGCCAACCAGTGGTTCCTAGACAGTCTCGAAGAGGCTTGCTTCCGCTACAAGGCAACCGCATCGATTTGCGACGTGGTAGTATTGCAAAGCGACCATGTCATGACCCGTTTTGGCGACCAGAAGATGGGCTGGTCCGATCTCGTCAAGGGCAGTCTCTACGTTCACCGGGTGCCCGGCTGGCATGACAAGGAAATGTTCCGGGACGAAGGTGCGGTCCGGAGCGCCGAATATCTGCGGCCTCGGCTCGATCAGGCGGACGCGGAGCGCGGCCACATGGTCCGGAGCGAAGCCACGGCTAGAGCGGGAGCCGAATAGACAGAATCGGAGGGGATTGAACGAAACCGCTATCGCGACGTGAGAGGCGAGGTCGCGTAATTGGCCTCCTGTCCGAGAGGATTGGGTGGTGCAGCCCCCTCCCGGACAGGAGATTTTGAGATGACCCAGGGGATCGACGCCAGCATCTCGACGAATTGCAGACGGCTCTCGGGGTTTCAATGCCCGCGCGAAGATCGCCCGCATGCTCGATCGTCTGGAGTTGCTGCTGATCCAGATTACTGAACCGGAACAATCGCGCAACGCAATGCTTGAAGACGAGTACCGTCCCGAACGCGGGTCCATGGCCGGGACTCAGTCCCGCCGGATATCAGGATCAAAGGAAGACCTGTGTTGATGGGAGCTCCGCCCTGGCCGATCAATTCAACCGCGCCGCGGCACCGATACCCGAGGAGCGCCGAAATGAAGTAGCTTGACGCAAGCGCCCTCATGCGAGGGCGGACAAATGGCTGCATGCGGCAGGCCGCCAAAGCTCCCTCAAAAGCCCTTGCATGCGGAGGCCGTCCACACATGATTTCTGGTCCACCTTGCTGGGCCTGGCAATCCGCCCGTTGCCGGCATATTTTAATGAAGCCCGCAATCGGACAAAGGCCATGGGCGTTCTTGCGAAACCGGAGCTTCCTCAAGGCGCAAACCCAGACTGGACAATTCCACAGGGGTTCGAGCGCTATGGCGAGGCCGAACACCGGACATGGACGGCGCTCTATGAGCGCCAAGCCAAGATATTGCCCGGGCGTGCCTGCGATGAATTTTTACGTGGGCTCGACGCACTCGATCTGCACGGCCATGGCATCCCCGATTTCGCGCAGTTGAACAAAAAGCTCTCTGCTCTCACCGGATGGCGGATCGTGGCCGTGCAAGGCCTCGTGCCCGATGCAGTGTTCTTCGACCATCTCGCCAACCGGCGCTTTCCGGCGGGAAATTTCATCCGTGGTGCCGGTGAGCTCGACTATTTGGAACTGCCAGACGTATTTCACGATGTCTTCGGCCATGTGCCGATGCTAACCGATCCGGTCTTCGCCGATTACATGCAGGCCTATGGCAAGGGCGGGTTGCGCGCACTGTCGCTAGGGAGCCTCGCCAATCTCGCGAGGCTTTATTGGTACACGGTCGAGTTCGGGCTCTTGGAAACGCGTGCGGGCTTGCGTATTTATGGCGCGGGCATTGTCTCGTCGAAAACGGAAACGATGTTCGCGCATGCCTCCGATTCGCCAAACCGGCTGGGCTTCGATCTGGAGCGGGTGATGCGCACGCTCTATCGCATCGACGATTTTCAGCAGGTCTATTTCGTCATCCCCTCGCTAACCTATTTGCTCGATGTCACGACGGGGACCGATTTCGGTCCGCTCTACCGCAAAATCTCGAACATGCCCCAAATTCCGATCACGGCGATCGAACCAACCGATAAGGTCATTACACACGGCACGCAAGAATATGCAAGGAGTGGCGGGCGCTTGCGCCAAGGCGCGTCCTAGGTGTCTGTCCGCAAACAACTTGAATCTTTTGAATCGTTTGTGAGCATGGGATGGCCCGCCCCTCTTGCCACGATCGTTTAGGCTCATGGTTGGTGACATCGCATCATGGAATGGATATTGGCAAGAACTCCCGCGGCGTGGCGGGCATGGATGCGTTGGGTATTCCTCGCCCTGCCCTGGCCAGGCAACGCTTGACCGGCCAAACGGCGGTTAATATGTGGATTGATCGCATACGTCTTCGCCAACTTTTCGTGACAGGGCCGATCCTCGTCCTATAGAACAGGGCCGATGGTAAACCCCGCGCAAGAGCCCGCATTTCCGCACCGGCATCTGCTCGGGATCGAGGGGCTTTCCGCGCCAGACATCAGTTTTCTTCTCGATCTCGCCGAGGCGGCGATCGAAGTGTCGCGCCTGGTCGAGAAGAAGCGCTCGACCTTGCGCGGGAGGACTTTGATCAACCTCTTTTTCGAGGCGTCGACACGGACCCAGGCGTCCTTCGAGCTCGCCGGCAAGCGACTCGGCGCCGACGTCATGAACATGCCGGTGGCAACCTCGAGCGTGAGGAAGGGCGAGACGCTGATCGATACGGCGATGACGCTGAACGCGATGCGGCCCGACATTATCGTGGTGCGCCATGCCCAGGCCGGCGCGGTGCATCTGCTCGCCAAAAAGGTCGATTGCGCGGTCGTCAACGCGGGCGATGGCGCGCATGAACATCCAACCCAGGCGTTGCTCGATGCGCTCACGATCAGGCGCAACAAAGGCAGGATCGAAGGTCTCACCGTCGCGATCTGCGGCGACATCCTGCATTCGCGCGTCGCGCGCTCCAATATTTTGCTGCTCTCGGCGCTCGGCGCGCGGGTTCGCGTGGTCTCGCCTTCGACGCTGCTGCCGCCGGGAGTCGAACGGATGGGGGTCGAGGTTTTCCGCGACATGCGCGCCGGGCTCGAAGGTGCCGACATCGTCATGATGCTGCGCTTGCAGCGCGAGCGGATGCAGGGCGGCTATGTCCCCTCGGCCAAGGAGTATTTCTTCTTTTTCGGCCTCGACGAGGCAAAGCTTTGTTACGCCAAGCCCGATGTGCTGGTGATGCATCCTGGACCGATCAACCGCGGCGTCGAAATTGATTCCGCCGTCGCCGATGGGCCAAGCAGCCTCATTCGCGAACAGGTCGAGATGGGTGTCGCGGTGCGGATCGCCATATTGGAAGCCCTGGCGCAGCATTTGCCCAATGGATGAGAGCGAGTATTGCGTGAAACGTTCCTCCGCCACCTCTGCCATTGCCCGCCAGCCGCTCGCGCTCGTCAATGCGCGGCTGATCGATCCGGCGAATCTCCGCGAGACCATGGGTGGAGTCCTTGTCGCCGATGGGGTGATCCGCGATTTTGGCGCCGCCGTTACGCTGGAAAATCTCCCCGCCCACGCGCAAATCATCGATTGCGGCGGCGATTGCGTGGCGCCCGGCCTCATCGACATGTGGGCGTTCATCGGCGAACCCGGCGCCGAGCACCGCGAGACGATCGCGACCGCGACTGCCGCGGCGGCGGCGGGCGGCATCACGACAATCGTTGCCCGCCCCGATACCAATCCCCCGGTCGACGAGGCGGCGGTGGTCGATTTTCTGTTGCGCCGCGCGCGCGATACCGGCCGCGTGCGGGTGCTGCCCCTGGCGGCCTTGACGGCTGGTCTCAACGGTACGGAGATTGCCGAGATCGGGCTGTTGCAACTGGCGGGCGCGGTGGCGTTCAGCGATGGCGCGCGCGCGATCCGCAATGCGCGGGTCATGCGCCGCGTCATGCAGTACGCCCGCGATTTCGATGCTCTCGTCATCCATTACGCGGAAGACCGCGATCTAGCGGGCGAGGGTGTGATGAACGAAGGCGAATTCGCCTCGCGCCTCGGCCTTGCCGGAATCCCGCGCGAGGCGGAAGCCATCATGCTCGATCGCGACATAAGGCTCGTGAACTTGACCTCCGCGCGCTACCACGCCGCGCTCGTCACCAGTGCGCTTTCCCTCGACATTATCGCCAAAGCCAAGGCCGATGGCTTGGCGGTCACCTGCGCCACCTCGATCAACCATCTGACCCTCAACGAAAACGACATCGGCGATTACCGGACATTTTTGAAAGTCGCGCCGCCGTTGCGCCACGAGGACGAGCGGCGCGCGCTCGTCGCGGCCTTGGAGGCGGGCCTCATCGACGCCGTCGTGTCCGACCATAACCCGCAGGATGTCGAAACCAAACGCCTGCCGTTCACCGAGGCGGAAGACGGCGCGATCGGCTTGGAGACAATGCTTGCGGCGGGCCTGCGGCTAGTTCATTCAGGGGAGATTCCTCTTCCGCGTCTCATCGCCGCCATGACCATTAGGCCGGCCGAGATCCTCGGTCTCGCGCAAGGAAGACTTGAAGTTGGCGCGCCAGCCGATTTGATCCGTTTCGACCCGGACGAACCTTTCGTTGTCGATCCGGCAAAACTGCACTCGCGCTGCAAGAACACGCCTTTCGACGAGGCGCGCATGGAGGGTAAGGTAAAGCTAACCCTTGTCGCGGGCGAGGCGGTTTACGAAGCGGAGTGAAGAAGGCCGGCAACGCCAGAAAGCTACGTCGGCTGCGTGGAAGGTTGCTTTCTCGCCGAGAAACATTAAGAATTAAAAGCGAACCCGCGCGACGACGGGGACGAGCTCACCGAGGGAGGGCGCCATGAAGCGCACATTCAAAAT
>JBQTKC010000075.1:0-11103 GCA_052386575.1 Beijerinckiaceae bacterium | reverse complement strand
ACCGGCATCTCGGCGGCTGCCGGTGGGATCGCGCGCATACTTTTCATGATTTTCATCGTTGGGTTTATCGTTTTCCTCGTGCTTGGCCTGCTGGGTGGTGAGACGATTTTCTAGCGGACTCGGAATTTGCCCTCTTGGACCCATGGGGCTTAAGGACTCTTGACTTGAAGCGAGACGGTAAAGTGTTCCGCGCTCATTCGGCCGCGCGGGATTTATGCGCACCGAGCCAGGCGTCGAGGTCGCGCGCGGCGAGCAGGCTGATCGCGGCTATGCGGCTCAAGGCTTTTTCCACTCCGCGAAATCTATCACCGCGAGGTTCCGAGGCAATCTGCGGGAAAAGTCCAAAATTGACGTTCATCGGCTGAAACGAAGGCGGCCCCGCGTCGATGATTCCGATGTGTCCGCCGGTGATATGATTGATGAGGGCGCCGAGCGCGGTCGCCGGCGGGAACGGCGCAAAAGTCTCGCCTTTTCGCTCCGCCGCCGCCATGCGGCCCGCGGCGAGTCCAATCGCCGCGCTTTCGACATAACCTTCGCAGCCGGTGATCTGGCCCGCGAACCGCAGTCTCGGATCGGCCCGAAGCCGCAAGCCGTGATCGAGCACTTTGGGCGAGTTCAAAAAAGTATTGCGGTGGATCCCGCCAAGGCGGGCAAAGGCAGCATTTTCGAGGCCCGCAATGGTGCGGAAAATTTCAACCTGCGCGGGATGCTTCAGCTTCGTCTGGAAGCCGACCATATTGTAGAGCGTGCCAAGCGCATTGTCCTGGCGCAGCTGCACGACGGCATAGGCCTTGCCGGTGCCGGGATGGGGATTGGTCAAGCCGAACGGTTTCATTGGCCCGTGCCGCAAGGTCTCGCGGCCGCGCGCTGCCATGATTTCGACCGGCAGGCAGCCATTGAAATAGGGCGTGTCTTCTGGAGCGAGCGGGTGGGGTTCGGCGCAATCGGCCGCAATCAACGCGTCCACGAAGGCAGAATATTGAGCCTGTGTCAGCGGGCAGTTGATGTAATCGGCGCCGGTCCCGGCCGGGCCTGCCTTGTCATAACGCGACTGCAGCCACGCCTTCTCCATGTCGATCGACTCGCGATGCACCACCGGGGCGATCGCATCGAAAAAGGCAAGATCGCGCTCGCCGGTCAGCGCGCCGATCGCCGCGGCAAGGGAAGGCGAAGTCAAAGGTCCTGTCGCGACGATCACGCTGTCCCAGTTGATTGGCGGCAAACCGTCGATTTCCTCGCGAACAACGGTAATGAGCGGATGCCCGCGAACCGCCTCCGTGACAGTCGCGGAAAATTGGCCGCGGTCGACCGCGAGCGCGCCGCCTGCCGGCAGCTTATGCGCGTCGGCGGCGGCCAGAATGAGGGAATCGAGGCACCGCATTTCGCGGTGCAAAATGCCAATCGCGCTCGTTTGCGGATCGTCGGCGCGAAATGAATTCGAACAAACGAGCTCGGCGAGGTCTCCTGTCTGATGCGCGGGCGTCCTGCGCGACGGCCGCATCTCATGCAACACGACGAGGACGTTTTGCCGCGCGATTTGCCAAGCCGCCTCACTTCCGGCAAGGCCGCCGCCGATCACGTGGATGGGAGCTAGCGGGCTTGGCTCGGGCATGGCGCCCTATCGGTTATCCGTATTCAGCCACCATGCAAGGATAAACGCGGCCGTGGTAACCACCGTGAGGACGCCGGCGGCCTGGTGGAAACCAAGCGAGGCAGAAATCTCGGGCCAATGGCTCCACATGCGAATGACGCTCGCGAGCATCAAAAGCGTACCGGAAATAAAAAGCAAGGTTAAAGGGTTGGCGGCCTTCAGAACTCTCACTTTGAGCCAAGTTAAAATATTACCTTCCTTAAACGTTGTCGCTTTAACCAAAGTTAAAAAATTGCCTCCCATCTTGATGGTTCCGGCTTTTACGGAAGCGCGTGCCTTCTCTCTGGTCATAAGGATCTCCCCAATACTGGGATGCTCGCGTACACGATCGAGTTCCTAAGTTAGCGCCGCAACGCTAAAGTTACTCTCCCATGCGGATAGAAAACCAATTGTTGCCGCGGAAGTTCCTTGTCTCACTAAGAAAGTGCTTTTTCGCCCGCCCTTCCTGCCGCGCATCATCGCAAAACCAATTTTTGCACGGCGAGACACGCGGCGAAATAGCGAGGGCCACGCCCTGTAGCGGGGCATCACGGCGATTTGCAACGACGGCCGCTGACATGCCCGTCTCGGCAGCCGCGGGCGCAGCCCTTCGCCTTGAATAAGAATAGGGCGGTCATTTGGGATTCCAACTTCACTTAAGCGCCGTCACTCTTTTGGTACGATTTCACATCCCTGTGGCAGTTCGCGTCGAGCGCATCTATCAATTCGCCGTGAACATGATCGTCGTAGTCAAAGTTTAAGGACGCGTGAACCCTGAAAGCCTTCAAGCAAAAGTTTTTGGGCGAGGCCGCCGATGCGATGCGCCAGGTTTCGCGCCGACGATCCGATCCACCCGCTTTGCCGGCGAGAACAGCACCTCAGAGCTGCACCGAGCCGCCGAATATTTGACTTCAGTCTTTGATCGGAAGAGCCGTTCCGCATTTGATACTTTCCAGCGCCATGCGCGATATCACGGTTTTTATTGGGATCAGTCCGATCAGGCGCCTGTAAAAATCATCATATGCTGCCGTATCTGGCACGACGACGCGCAAGCAATAATCGACATCGCCCGCCACGCGGAAGAAATCGATGACTTCATCCATCGCAGCTAACTTTCTTGCGAAGCGAGCCAAATCATTCTGCGAATGGTCGCCAATTTGAATTGAAACGAACACTGTGGCCCCAAGCCCTAGTTTCCGCTGATCAAGGATCGCTACTTTCCGCTTGATCACGCCTGAGGCCGCAAGCCGCTTCAGCCGGTTCCAGCAAGGCGTTTGCGAAAGCCCAACCCGCGCGGCAATAGCTGAAACGGAAAGGCCCGCGTCTTGCTGAATGATGCGCAAAATCCGCTTATCAATTGCATCCAAAGCCTTTGCTTCACGCGTGTGGAGCGAGATTCTTATTTCATTCATGCGAGGAACCTATCCATTAGGTGCATATGGTTTATAGAATTAATGCATCTGTTGATGAGGATTGGCAAGCCTTTGTTCTCCAAAATCGTTTCCAATCCGCCACGATAACGCCAGGATCTAACGGATGATAAACAATGTCATCTGTTGCTTTGACGTATTTATAATAGGCTGTTGTTGTCTATGTAAAAAATATAAAAGCTATAGACAAAATCTAGTTCATGGTTGTTCAAAAAAAGAAAAAAGTTCTCCTTAAGCAATGCTAGCTTTCCAAGTCGAACTTTCCGTGACGCTCAAGAACTTGGAGATGATGAATGCCGGATGACGTCGAACTGCGCAGGACCTTAAGTGAACCGGCCGCCAGGCAGCTAGCCAATGCAACCAAAACCCGGGCGCAAATGCTGGCGATCACGCCGCGCTGGCTGATTACCTTTCTGCCCTGGGTTCCGGTCGAGGCCGGCATTTACCGGTTGAACAAGGTCAAGGAAAGGGAGGGCCTCGGCGAGGTCGAATGCAGCCCGAGCTGGGAGCGCGATAGCGATCTGCCGGAAACCTACGTCGATTATGACCAGACCCCGCGCGAATATTTCCTGAACGCGGTCACGACCGTTCTCGATGTCCAGACTCGCGTCTCGGATCTCTATAACCAGCCCTATGATCAAATCCAAGAACAGCTTCGCCTGCTCATCGAAAAGGTCAAGGAGCGCCAAGAAAGCGAACTGATCTATAATGCGGATTACGGTATACTCACAAATGCCGCGCCTTCGATGAAAATTTCCACGCGCCGGGGTCCTCCGGCACCCGACGATTTCGATGAATTGATCGCCAAGGTATGGAAGGAGCCGGCTTTTTTTCTCGCCCATCCACGCGCCATCGCCGCCTTCGGCCGCGAATGCACGCAGCGTGGTGTTCCCCCGCCAACCGTCAATTTGTTTGGCACGCCGTTTCTGACCTGGCGCGGCCTCCCGCTCGTGCCGAGCGACAAGCTCAAGATAACCGAGGCCACGAACGGCACGGGCAAGACGACGATCCTGCTCATGCGAACGGGCGAGAAGAAACAGGGCGTCGTCGGGCTCTTCCAGCCGGGCGTGCCGGGGGAAGTAACGCCGAGCCTTTCGGTGCGGTTCATGGGAATCAATCGCAAGGCAATCGCTTCCTATCTGATCTCCCTCTATTGTTCGTCCGCGATCCTGACCGAGGATGCGCTCGGCGTGCTCGAGAATGTGGAGATTGGTCACTATTATGAATATACCTGATCCGCGTCATGCCGCCGCCACGGCGCCGATCGCCGCCCCGGCGGGCCCGCAATGGGGAGGCCAAGCCCCATCCGTCATCGATCCGGGTCTCATCGCGCATCTAGCGAATTCGTTTTTCAACGCTTCGCCGGGGCAAATGGCGGATCCGCAGGCTTTGGCCAATTTCGCCGCAACGCAAGAGCGTCCGGCCGCGCCGCCGACGTCGGTCCCAGGTGCGATGGGAGCCGCCGCCGCTCTGCCAGGGACGAGCGTGCCTGGCGCGCAATCTGTCCCCTTCACGACGCCGATCCCGGTTTTCCTGCTCGATACTGTGCGGGCGCCGGCGCAGCACATACCCGCCGCCGGGCTCGCCTCGGGGATCACGGGACTCCCGGCGGGCGCAGCGGCCCTGCAGGCGTCTCCCATGGCCGTTTCGGGTCCATCCGCCGAAAAAGGACAGCAGGCCTCGCTGGGCTACTTGGGCGAGGCCGAGCTGCGGACTCTCCCCCAAACTCTCGGTCCTTTGACGGCCCTCGTCGCGCCCGCCGTTCCGGCGGAATTGCATGGGTTCCCTTGGGCTTCGGCGCTTCCCGCAGAGGCTTATTATTTCCTCGACGGCGGTAGCGCGGCAGCGGCGCCGGCCCTGCCATCGGCCGTGCCAAGCTCGCCCAGCGGAGCCGCCCCCGCACCGGCGGCAAGCCTGCCCGGCCTCCAGTCCGATCTCGGACGCCCGCGCGAGACTATCCCCTCCGGCATTCCAGGCATCGCCGACGCGCCCGCCCCGCACATCGAGCAGAGCCCAACATACGGCAAGAGCTTTCCGACCGAAGCCGAGCTTCGTCCGCAAGAGCTCTCGGGGCTGAACGCCTTTCCCTCAACCACTTTTCCGGCCGGCTTCTCGCACGAGGCCGTTTCGACCGGATTCCCCACAAGCTCCGGCGAATTGAATTATTTCGTCAATGAAGCCCTGGCCGGCAGCGCGCCCGCCACCGCCTCGGCGACAGCCGTCGAAACGCGCGGTTTGACGCCGGTGGCGCCCAAGCTAGAGCCCGCGCTGGCGCCTGGTCTCATCTCCGGCACGCGCGCCTTTGATGCTTACGCGATCAAGCGGGATTTTCCAATCCTGCATCGGCAAGTCCACGGCAAACCATTGATATGGCTTGATAATGCGGCAACCACGCAGAAGCCGCAGGCGGTCATCGACCGGCTCTCCTTGTACTATGAGAACGAGAATTCTAACATTCACCGCGGCGCCCATGCACTCGCCGCGCGCGCGACTGACGCCTACGAGGCAGCGCGCGAAAAAGTCCGCCGCTTCCTTGGCGCGGGTTCGCCGAACGAGATTGTTTTCGCGCGCGGGGCGACGGAAGCCATCAATCTCGTTGCCCAGGCCTGGGGCCGCCGCAATGTGCGGGAGGGCGACGAAATCGTCATCACCTGGCTCGAACATCATGCCAATATCGTGCCGTGGCAAATGCTTTGCGCCGATATGGGCGCTATCTTGCGGGTCGCTCCCGTCGACGACCGCGGCCAAGTGATATTGGAGGAATATACGAAGCTGCTGTCACCGAAAACGCGGCTGGTCTCGCTGCCTCAGGTATCGAATGCGCTCGGGACGGTGACGCCGGCGCAGGAAATGGTCGCGATCGCGCATCGCCATGGCGCCTGTGTGCTCGTCGATGGCGCCCAGGCCGTGTCGCATATGCCGGTCAATGTCCAGGCGCTTGATTGCGACTTCTACGTCTTTTCCGGCCACAAGGTTTTCGGCCCCACTGGCATCGGCGTTCTCCACGGCAAGCCCGAGGTGCTCGCCGCCATGCCGCCTTGGCAGGGCGGCGGCAATATGATCGCCGATGTCACCTTCGAGAAGACCGTCTATCAGGCGCCGCCTCTGCGCTTCGAGGCGGGCACCGGTAATATCGCGGACGCGGCCGGGCTTGGCGCCGCGATCGACTATCTCGACCGGATCGGCATGGCGAATATCGCAGCCTATGAGCATGGGCTGCTCAACTACGCGACGCAGGGGTTACTTGGCGTGCCGGGCCTCACCATCATCGGAACCGCGAGGGAAAAAGCAGGCGTGATCTCCTTCGTGCTCGACGGCTGCCGCAGCGAGGATGTCGGCGCCGCGCTCGACCGGGAAGGCATTGCGGTCCGCGCCGGCCATCATTGCGCGCAGCCGATCCTGCGCCGGTTCGGGCTGGAGACGACCGTGCGCCCATCGCTCGCTCTCTATAACACGAATGAGGATATCGACGCGCTCGTCGCCGCGCTACATAAGATTCAATCCCAAAAGAGCTATCGCGCGAATTGAATGCTTTGCGAAAAAGCACACTTTTGGAGAGGAAATCGTTTTCCAATAGAGAGTTAAATAAGAAAAATATTCTCACGATTGGGTGCTAAACATTCCGGCCCGGAACCACTCCTGATGGCCGACATGCATTATCGACTGGAAGAATACGACGACAGCGGGTGCGCACTGCCGGAGTGGAATCTACACCAGATTGTCGGGCAGCTGCGGAATTTGCGAAACGGGTGGCGGCAAATCACGAAGCCCGAGGGCGTTACTTACGAGTTGCCGTCGAAGGAAGTGCTATCCGAGATACTAGAGGGATTATCGGCGGCGCTTTTTCCAAGACATTTTGGCCCCGCTGGCCTCACCGAGGAAGCGATCGATCACTTCATCGCACGCACGCTCGAGAGAGCGCTGCAATCGCTCCATGAGCAGATCCATCGGGAGGTTCGGCTTGCATCCGGGCCGCCGGGCAAAGGCGCGACACAGTTAGACGCACAAGTCCGCGAAATTACCCGCGCCTTTGCGGCAAATCTGCCAGCAGTACGGGGACTTCTCGAAACCGATATTCTGGCTGCCAATCAGGGTGACCCGGCGGCGCGGAACATCGATGAAGTGCTCTTCTGCTACCCTGGAATTGCCGCGATTACGCACCATCGGCTCGCCCATGAACTCAATCTCTTGGGCGCACCTCTGCTTGCCCGCATTATTGCAGAGATTGCCCATTCCGGCACGGGGATCGACATTCATCCAGGCGCCAACATCGGCGCCAGCTTTTTCATTGACCACGGCACCGGTGTCGTCATCGGCGAGACCGCGGTCATTGGCCGGCATGTCCGCCTGTATCAGGGCGTGACGCTGGGGGCCAAGCGATTCGCCGTGGACGACAACGGCGCCTTGCTCAAGGGAGGGGCAAGGCATCCCATCATCGAGGATGATGTTGTGATCTACGCCGGCGCAACCATCCTTGGCCGGATCACCATAGGCCGCGGGTCAACGATTGGCGGCAATGTCTGGCTCACGCGCAGTGTGCCGCCAGGGAGCAACATCACGCCGGCGCGAGCGCGCAGCGACATCTTCGTGGATGGCAGCGGAATTTGACCGGATCTGCATCTGAGAATTTGACAACGAGTACAGGGTTCCCGAAATTCGAATCCAATCAAGCGGCGTTGTCAAGTTTGAGGGCCATCTGTGGATGACAGATTGCCGGTTGATGTCATCGATCGCGGCCAGGATGCGCTCCGCGCTTTTTTGCTTGGAGACGGGGCGTATGTGGCGCGGCGCGGAACACGCGAGTTTGGAGAAGAAGCCCTCGATGAGGTTCAGCCACTCGGTGAGGCCAGGCGCGGCCTTAAACGTGGTAATCGCGGGGCATTTGTGCGAGGTATTTTTTCCCGCGGGCGCTCAAGGAATTAATGAGTTTGCGCGGGACGTTAAGACCCGTTCTCCAACAACGCGCGAACAATGCGTATTCTCGTTACCGGCAGCGCCGGCTTCATCGGTTTTCACATGGCTCGCCGTTTACTCGACGAAGGCCATGAAGTCGCCGGCATCGATGGTTTTACGCCCTACTACGACCGCAACCTCAAGCTACGCCGGCAGGCGATTTTGCTGGAAAGGCCAAGCTTTGCCGGACACGCGGCGATGCTCGAGGATCGCGAGGCATTGCAAAGGATTTACAGCAACGGGTTTGATGTGGTCTGCCATTTCGCGGCGCAGGCGGGGGTGCGCTACAGTCTCGGCAATCCGCGCGCCTATGTCGACGCCAATCTGATCGGAACCTTCAATCTCCTAGAATTGATGCGCCATGCGCCGCCGCGGCACGCTCTGCTGGCTTCGACATCGTCGGTCTATGGGGCCAACGCGAAGGGTCCATTTCGCGAGACCGGCCGGGCCGATTATCCGCTGACGCTCTATGCGGCCTCGAAAAAGGCGAACGAGGAGATGGCCCATGCCTACAGCCACCTCTTCAAAATCCCGATCACAATGCTGCGATTTTTCACGGTTTACGGCCCCTGGGGACGGCCGGACATGGCACTTTTCAAATTTGCCGCAGCGCTTTTCGAGGGCCGCCCAATCGATGTCTATAATCATGGCAAAATGATCCGGGACTTTACCTATATCGATGATGTCGTCGAAGCGGTGCTCCGGCTCATTGGCCATGTGCCGCCGGAGGCCGAAGGAAGAGCCGCTCCCCTACCGGATGACAGCCTGTCCGCCGTCGCGCCTTGGCGGGTCGTCAACATCGGCGCCGCCACACCGGTCGCCCTAATGGATTTCGTCGCTGCCATCGAAGCCGCGACCGGAATACGCGCCAAATGCAATTTCATGGCGATGCAGGACGGCGACGTTCCATTGACCTTCGCCGACACTTCGTTGCTTTCGGCTCTGACTGGCTTCGCCCCAAAAACGTGCCTGAAAGAAGGAGTTAAGGCCTTCATTGCGTGGTACCGCGATTATTCGGCGCTTGAGAGACTGGCGGAGCAATGACAATGGAAGGGCTTTGGCCCAGCCATGGCTTGACGAGCAAAAACAACCAAGCTTGATCGCGCGAGAGGCAGTCCGCAAAGAATTTGTCCGCCGCGTTCCCGGCAACCGTCCTTGCCGGGCAAGCCTCCCTAACTGATCGCCGAGCAAGCGCCGGGAACTTTTGCGCGCCGGCCATTGACTTTTTACATAGGAGTCCTATTATATTGGCATGGCCGGAATGGAAACGACAACTGTGCGGGAACGCCTCATCGATGGATTGGAGCGGCTTGCTTCGGTGATGCGGGCGGATGTCCGGCGGTCGGCCGCGCTGCGGGGACTTAATCCGGCGCAGGACGCAATACTGCGGCTGCTCTTGGCGCGCCCGGCCGGAGTGCAAGTGAGCGCTCTTGCCAGGCATCTTGGCGTCCGCCAGCCGACTGTCACCGGCTCGGTGAGCGCACTGGAGCGCAAGGGTCTTGTTTGCCGGCAAGCCGATTCGGCGGACGCCCGCGCCGTCGTCGTAAAGGTTATGCCGAACGCGCGGCCGCAAATAGCCCTGGGGTGTCCTTCTCACACCGCCGCCGCCTTGGCTGATCTGAGCGAAGCGGAGCAGGCCAGGCTGTTGAAAACGTTGATCAAGCTTATCCGGAACCTGCAGCTGCGCAAGGCCATTCCGGCTCAGCGCCTTTGCGTCACCTGCAAATATTTTCGGCCAAATGTGCATCCGCGGCCAGAGGCGCCTCACCATTGTGCCTTCGTCGATGCGTCGTTTGGCGACCGCGCCCTTCGTCTCGATTGCGCCGAACATGAGCCGGCAAATTCGGCCGAACAGGCCCGAAACTGGGCCGTCTTTGACAGTGTGAACAAGCAACAGGAGATAAGGCCTTGAGACGCCCCAACAAATTGCCGGAAGCGGCGCGGCCGAAGCCCTCCGCACGAGGAAGTGGCGGTGGCCGTCACCCCTAAACCATTTCTTGAAGCCGCCTCACATCAGCAACGGGGCGAGCTTCTAAATCCTTTCGCCCGAGGGCGAAGTCCGTCCGGTGTCGCGCCGGACGGGGGAGAAGGTGCGCGATGTTACCTACCGCGCACGTTACACTGCAGAAGTCTACCTCACCTTGACGAGAAAAGGAGACCTCCGATGGCTCGAGTAAACCTTGTTGATCCGATATCCGCGACTGGCGCCGCAAAGCCGCTGCTCGATGAGATCAAGGGCGCGTTCGGCACTGCGCCGAACATGTTCCGCGCCGTCGCCAATTCGCCCGCTGCCTTGAAGTCCATGTGGGGCGCGTTCGGGGCCCTGGGGGCGGGAACGATCGGCGCCAAGCTCGGCGAAAAGATCGCCGTGGCGATCGCCGACCGGGACGCCTGTTCCTACTGTCTCGCCGCGCATACGCAGCTCGGAAAAAAGGCTGGCGCGAGCGGGCAGGACATGGCGGATGCCCAGGCCGGGGACTCGAATGACCCGAAGACCGCCGCCGCGCTTACCTTCGCGCTAAAACTGGTCGAACACCGGGGGCAGGTGGCGGACGCGGATATCGAGGCCTTGCGCGCAGCGGGCTACGACGACGGTCAAATCGTCGAGATTGTCGCCCATGTCGCGCTCAACCTGTTCACCAATTACGTCAACATAGCACTCGACGTTCCGCTGGACTTCCCAAGGATAAAATTCCGCCGCGCTGCTTAGCCCGGATTTCTCAAACTCGGTAGGTGCATCGGGGTCATGAATCTAGAAAAATGCTTCTGTTACAATGGCTTAACAGACTGCAGGAGTGTTCCCAGATGCCGCCAGAGTGTAACCCGGATCTGTTTGGATTTGCACCCGTTGAAGGCCGTGCCGTAGTGGCGGCTTTCGACGGTGGCGCGGTTACGTCGGACGCCGGCGCCCTATTGCTTCGCCCTTGGTCCAAAAGGCGAGAAGCCCTTTCGCGGTGTTGCTTTCATTCCTCGAACAAGGCGGCGTTGACCGGCCGGCCGTAGACCTTCGGGGCCGTGAGCCCGCGCAGCCGCAAGCCGGCGGCGAGCGTGACCGTCTTGTAATGGCCGCGCGGAATGCCGGCGCGCAGC
>JBQTKC010000074.1:0-5424 GCA_052386575.1 Beijerinckiaceae bacterium | reverse complement strand
AATCGAAGTGGACCGGCTTTCGCTCCCCTACATCCTCCTCGGCCCCGCTCTTCTCGCCGGGGCGAAGGCGCTGGCCCGCTTTAGCCTGCCCGGCGCCGGCGGCCGCCTCGCTGCAGCCCTTGGCGCCGGTTTGCTTATATTAGCCGTGTGGCTCGCCGCTTTCCCGGAGCTTCTGCGGGGGATCGCGCCCGGTACTCCAGCCGAGGTTCAGCGCCTCATTTGGAACAATAATCCGGAACTGCAACCCATCGGCACGGCGAGGCGTTTGATCGGCTGGGGCGGCGGCGGCATCCTCTGCTTGCTCTTTTTCTCGCTCGAACTCTTAAATGTCCGCCACGACCGGCGCAGGTTCTGGCTTCTCTCATACGCCACCTTTTGCGCCGCGACGCTCCTCGCCATAAGTCTCATCTACATCCGCTTCGCCCCTTACAGTTCGGCGGCCGGCGCCGCCGCGCTCGCCTTGCTGGCGTCGCGCCTCAGGAACCGGGCCGGACCGCTGCCGGTTCTCGTGCTTGGAACGATCCTTGCCGTGGCTCCGTTCTACGCCGCGGCGACCGAGGCGGCCGCCGGGCCTGTCTTTGCCTGTCGAATCACACCGGCCGCAAGGTGGCTCGAGGATGAACGGGGCGTCGTGTTCGTCGATATCGATATCGCACCCGAACTGTTGTGGAGGACGCGTGCGATGACGGTTGGCACGCTTTACCATCGAGGATACGAGGGGATCGCACGTTATTTGCGGGCGAGCCGGGCGCTGACCGACGACGACGCCAGAGCGGCGCTGGAAGCCGCGCGGGCCAAACGGGTGCTTCTTTGCGTGCGGCCGACGAACACCCGTGCTCCCTACGTTGCCGGCCTGCCCATGACCGCGATGGAGCGATGGAAACGAGGCGAACTGCCTGGCTTCCTGCACAAGGATCATGAGGATGCCGCCGCCGGCCTGATCCTGCTCAGCCTGGCGCCGCAGTAGAGGACATTGGCAAGGTCAGGCAAAAGGTTGACGCGCCACGGGCCGGGCATGATGGTTTGAATTTAAGCCGAATTGCCGCCGCGCCGCCAGTTGTCCAAACTTCACAAATCTGCTTTGATAGCGACACGAATTCGAGCCGCCGGCGCGGACCGGCCCGCGGGCCGAAGCAAGAACGATTGGTTTGCCATGGCTGCCCCATTCTTTGCGGATTATCTTGCCGAGCGCCGTATTTTGCGGCGAAAATTGTCCTATTGGCGAATTGCCGCGGTCGCGGCGGTAATCCTGGCCGCCGCTAGCGTGGGCTTCCGCCTGCTCGGGCCGGATGGGGGCTCGGGCTTCACGCGGCATATTGCGAGGCTCTCCATCGAGGGCGTCATCACCGGTGACCGCCAGACCCTGAAACTGATCCAGAAGATAGAAGATTCCAAAGCAACTGAAGCAGTTCTGATTTCGATCGACAGCCCCGGCGGCACGACGGCGGGAGCGGAGCGGCTGTACGATGCGGTCCGCCGCCTCTCGGCGAAGAAGCCGACGGTTGCCGTGGTCGGGAGCATGGCCGCGTCCGGCGCCTATATTGCGGCCCTAGGGACCGACCGGATTGTCGCGTTGGGAAATGCGCTGGTTGGTTCGATCGGCGTCCTGGTTGAATATCCGAACTTCGCCAAATTGCTCGACACGGTTGGGGTCAAAATAGAGGACGTGAAGTCGTCCCCGCTAAAGGCTTCGCCGAACGGATTCGAGCCAACGAGTCCGGAAGCGCGCGCCGCGCTCGCCTCGCTCGTCGGCGACAGTTTCACCTGGTTCAAAGCGCTCGTGAAGGAGCGCCGGAACATGACCAGCGAGCAGCTCGAGGCGGTCGCGGATGGCCGGGTATTTACCGGCCGCCAAGGGATGGAACTGCATCTTGTCGATCGCCTCGGCGGCGAGCGCGAAGCCATCGAATGGCTGGAGCAGGAGAAAAATATTCAAAAGGGCTTGCCGGTGCGGGACTGGAAACAGGAACGAACGCTGGAAAGTCTAGGTATCTTGAACATTTCCGCGCGGGCGGCGGGTTTCCTTGGACTTGGCGAGTTGAGCGGCGCACTCGATCGCGCCGCGAATGCCGCGCAAGAGCGTATGCTTGACGGGCTAGTCTCGATTTGGCAAGTTGGCGGCACCAACTGAGGCTTTGCGCGCCACGGGTTGGTTTGGACAAAGAAAAATTGGGGACGGGGCCGATGATCAAATCCGAGCTCGTGCAGCGGATAGCCTCCCGGAATCCGCATCTCTACCTCCGCGACGTGGAAAAAATCGTCAATGCAATTCTCGACGAAATCACGAGCGCCTTGTCGCGCGGCGACCGGGTCGAACTGCGTGGATTCGGTGCCTTTTCGGTGAAACACCGGGACGCAAGGATTGGCCGCAATCCGCGCACCGGGGCACATGTTCCGGTGGATGAAAAAGCCGTTCCGTTTTTCAAAACCGGCAAGGAAATGCGCGAACGCCTGAACCAAACCAGTGCCGGCTGAACCTTGCCGCTCGCAATCGTGTTCGTTTGCTCGCGCATAAGGCTTTGGCCAGGCCGCGGGGGGAATGCGGGCCGTTATCCTGACTGGCCAGGCGGATTCGTTGGCTTCGGAAATTTTGCGCGGAATCTTACCAGCATAAGAAAAATCATCTAAAAAGCGCGCTGCAAATGGGCGCGAATTCGCAGGCGGAAGCAAATGAAGCAGACTTTAAAACTTCTTTTTTTGGTTCTGCTCGCGCTTCCCGCGATAGCCTTGCTGGTGGCCAACCGCCATGACGTTAACGTATACCTTGATCCTTTCGCCGGGGCTTCGCCGGATGGCACCCAAATCACCGTGCGGCTTTTCGTGGTCATAGGCGTGGCAATCATGACCGGGGTTATTTTCGGCGGCGTCGTGACATATCTGGAGCAAGGCAAATACCGGCGCGCCGCGCGCCGGGCGAGAGCCGACGCGAACGCGTTGCGTGCGGAAGTCAAGCGGCTATCCGTTTCCAAGCCAGGCGAAACACGGAAGATTCCATAATTTATCCAAGCAAAGCCTGCGGAAAACGCCCCACTTCGCCCGCAACCTGCAAAAACCTCGAGGCCGTGGTAGAAGCGAAACATCCCCTCGGATGTGAGGTAGGCCGATGAGCGTCATCGTCAAAATCTGCGGCCTCGCGACGCGGGACGGGCTCGACGCGGCACTTGCGAGCGGCGCCGACATGGCGGGCTTTGTCGTTTTTGACAAGAGTCCGCGGCATGTCTCCTTGGAACTCGCGGCAAACCTCGGGCAGCGGGCCGCACGCCGGACCTGCAAGGTTTTGGTGACGGTCGATGCCAATGATGCCTTGCTCGCGGCGGCGCTCAAAGCGCTCGAACCCGGGCTCCTTCAATTGCATGGAAGCGAAACGCCGCAACGGGTTGCCGCCATTCGTTCGCAGTTTGGCCTTCCCGTAATGAAAGCGATCGGGATCTTTGAGGCCGCCGATCTCGCGGCTGTGCCAATTTTCGATGCCGTGGCCGACTATTTGCTGTTCGACGCCAAGCCGCCGCAAGCCGCTGGCCTTCCGGGCGGCAACGGGGAGAACTTCGACTGGAGCTTGCTTGGCGGGATCAAAACCAAGAAGCCGTGGCTGCTTGCGGGGGGCCTCGACGCGGATAATGTGGCAGACGCTCTCGCCCAAACCGGCGTGCCGGGAGTCGATGTTTCCTCTGGCGTCGAAAATGCTCCTGGCGTCAAGGACGCGGCAAAGATCGCGGCTTTCGTCGCGGCAGTCCGGGGAGCCGCCGAAACGCTTGGACCGTCCGCGCGGAGCGGCTAATACTGCGGCGCGCTGCGGCGGCAGGGTCAATTTTGTCCCGAAAGCTCCTGTTCAACCCCAAGACAAGTAAAGGCGGATGAGGTGACAGCAGCTCTCAATTCGTTTCGCACCGGCCCCGACGAAACCGGGCATTTCGGAATCTTTGGCGGCCGGTTCGTGGCCGAAACCTTGATGCCGCTGATCCTCGATCTCGAGAAACATTACAACGCCGCCAAGACGGACCCGGCATTTAACACCGAACTCGGCAATCTCCTTGCCCATTATGCCGGACGGCCTAGTCCGCTCTATTACGCCGAGCGGATGACCGCCCATGTCCGCGAGAAGGCCGCCGCTGCCGGCCGGCCGGGCGGCGCAAGAATCTATTTTAAGCGCGAGGAGCTCAATCACACCGGCGCGCACAAAATCAACAACGTGCTCGGCCAAATTCTACTTGCCCGCCGGATGGGCAAAACCCGCATCATCGCCGAGACGGGGGCGGGCCAGCATGGCGTCGCGACCGCCACCGCTTGCGCGCGCTTCGGGCTCGACTGCGTCGTCTATATGGGGTCCGTCGACGTCGAGCGGCAAAAGCCCAATGTCTTTCGCATGAACCTGCTTGGCGCCAAGGTCGTGCCGGTCGAATCCGGCGCCAGGACCTTGAAAGACGCCATGAACGAGGCCTTGCGCGACTGGGTCACAAATGTCGAAAACACGTTCTATTGCATCGGCACGGTGGCCGGGCCGCATCCCTATCCCGCGATGGTCCGCGATTTCCAATGCGTGATCGGCGACGAAACCAGGGCGCAGATGCAGGCGGCCGAGGGCAGGCTCCCGGATTCGCTGTTTGCCTGTATCGGCGGCGGCTCCAATGCGATTGGCCTGTTTCATCCCTTCCTCGACGATCCCTCCGTGGAAATTTATGGCGTCGAGGCGGCGGGTTTTGGGCTCGACAAGAAGCACGCCGCCTCGCTTGCGGGCGGCAGGCCCGGCGTGCTGCACGGCAACCGGACTTATTTGCTGATGGATACCGACGGGCAGATCGAGGAAGCCCATTCGATCTCTGCCGGCCTCGATTATCCGGGCATCGGTCCTGAACACGCCTGGCTGAAGGAGACGGGGCGGGTAACCTATCTTTCCGCCACGGACGCCGAGGCGCTCGCCGCGTTCCAACTGTGCGCGCAGCTGGAGGGAATTATCCCGGCGCTAGAGCCCGCGCATGCCCTCGCCAAGGTATTGGACCTCGCGCCACAAAAGCCAGCAGATCATTTGATGGTGGTCAATATTTCGGGCCGCGGCGACAAGGATATTTTTACCGTCGCCGATCATTTGGGCGGCATGTAGCAAAGAAACCGCTGCCCTCTTCGGTGGCATTGCACCGCCACGAAAATCCTTCCGTTGCAATGGATGCGTTAAAGAGGACCCAAAGTGCCTCGCCAGCGGGGCCGAGCAGCGGGTTGTCCATGGCCCGCAAAGAGTTGTAGATTTTTGGATAAGATCATGCGAGCATACATGGGAGAAATTGTCAATCTGCGCCGTGCCAGGGTGATGTACGGGAGTTTGTGTCAGCGGTGAGAGGGGGTACTCGGGCGGGTTGTCGAGACTCACCGTCAAGGAGCACCCCCAATGCCACATTGCGTGACGATCCAAAGCTTACCAGCGGCGTTCGA
>JBQTKC010000073.1:0-4423 GCA_052386575.1 Beijerinckiaceae bacterium | reverse complement strand
GCGGTCCTCGACATCCTCGAGCGCGACGGCTCCAAAATGTCCCTCAAGCGCAAACGCGTGAGGGCCGCCGTCAATTCCGCATTCCGGGCTGAGATACTCGGATGTCAACGATTCAGTTTTTTGCCCTGCTGGTACGCGGCAATGGCGTTAGCCCGCAATCTTGCTATAATATCACGGCGGGCGAAGCGATTCGATCGATTTCCGGTCATGAAAGCGGCGGATTTACTAGGTGTTCATGGTCTTGTTTTTGTCGGGCCGATAGCGGTTAGTGAAATGACCGGATTCAAAGCAAATGCGCGCGCGCCGCTCGTTACGCTTGGGGTTGTTTTTGCGCTGCTTGCCGGCCCTGGCAGGGTTTCCGCTCGCGCCGATGAATTCCGGGCGCGCTATCAGGTGAGCCTTATTGGCTTACCAATTGGCGAGGCGGTGGCGGCGGGGTCGCTCGGTCCGGCAAATTACCGGATCGATCTCAGTGCCAAGCTGACCGGCGTCGCGGCAATGGTCGCGAATGTCAAGTTAGCGCTCGCCTCGTCCGGCGCTTTGCGCAGAGGCGGGGTTGCGCCTTTTACTTATGCGACGACTTCCGCCAATTCCCAAGGGAGCCGGACGGTGCGGATGTCGCTCGATGCCGGAAACGTCAAGGCCGTGGAAGTCTTCCCGCCCCTCGAGGACAAGGAAGGAAGAGTGCCGGTCACCGCGGCGAACAAGCGCAATATTCTAGATCCGGCGACCGCCTTGATCATGGCGGTTCCCCAGGGCCAACCTCTCGTCGGTCCCGCCGCATGCAACCGGACGATCCCGGTCTACGACGGCTCTGTCCGGTTCGATGTCACCCTCCGCTATGTAGGGGTGAAAAACGTGGCGGTCGACGGATACTCCGGTCCGGTATCGGTCTGCGCCGCGCGCTATACTCCCGTCTCCGGACACAAGCGGGACTCCAGATCGACAAAATTCATGGCCGAAAACAGGGACATCGAGGCTTGGCTCGCGCCGATCGAGCGGGCGCATTTCGTTGTGCCCTTCCATGTTGCACTGATGACCGTGGCTGGCGCCGCTGTCATCGACGCGATCGAATTTTCGGTAGAACCTTCGGACCTGACGGCGACCACCGTGCGTTGAAAATGTGAGACGGAGCCCACCGCCATGATCACGCTCTACACGTTTGGGCCGTACTTCGGGCTTCCAGATGCAAGTCCTTTCGTTACTAAAGCCATGCTGCTGTTGAAATTTGCTGGTCTTGAGTTTCGCGAAGGTCGCGGCGGGTATGGCAAGGCGCCAAAAGGCAAGTTGCCTTATATCAATGACGATGACGAGATCGTTGCCGATTCGACCTTCATTCGCTTCCATATCGAGAAAAAATACGGTTTCGATTTCGACGCCGGACTCACGCCGGAGCAGCGGTCCGCGGCCTGGGCGATCGAAAAAATGTGCGATGAACACCTTTATTTCGCTTTGGTGGCGACACGCTGGCTCGACGACGCCAATTTTGCCAAGGGTCCGTCCCAATTCTTCAAGTCCGTGCCAATGCCCTTGCGGCCGATCTTGCAGCGCCTGATCCGCCGTAAAATCGCGAAAATTTTAAATTTTCAAGGATTTGGCCGCCATACCCCAGACGAGCAAGATGAACTCGCGATAGCCGACATCGATGCCCTTGCCACCCTCGTCGGGGACAAGGCTTTTTTAATGGGCGAAAAACCCTGCGGGGCGGATGCGGCGGTCGCCGCCTTCGTCGCGAGCTTTCTCACGCCGGTGTTCGACACGCCGATCCGAACCGCGGCCGAAAGGCATAAAAATCTCACCGGCTACCGGGACCGGATCATGCAGCAATATTTCCCTGGGTAGGAACACAGGACAATTTCAACCTTCGCGTGAAAAAATATTGCGTTTGGGCGGTTGACAGAAAACGCCTTCTGAGTCCGCCCGCATCGCGCGTGCCATGGCAAGACGTTTCGGCCGTAATCCGGACTCTTTCCCAATTGGTAGGGCCTCGTTTGCCCTCCCCGCCGACATATTGTGGCGAACAAACAAGGATTTATGTCAAGTCAGCGATTCGGGCGCGATTCGTTCGTCTCCCGTTCGAACCGTAAACAAAATGCAAGGACGGCCTCATTGTGATACACAAAAGGGCCTGCGTGATACGGAAGGCGCAGGGGGTTCCTTTCGACTTTGCGGCGGCTCCAATCGCGGCGGTCCGTCACCCGAACGCCGGTGACTCCAAGACGACGGACCTTTTAGGGTAACTCGCTGTGTTGCGGCCGGATAGCCCAAAACCGTCGCCGCTGCAGCTCGTGCCCGATGTTTTGTCCCGTTCCGGGTAACCCATGAACATTTCCTTTTTGGCTGCCAAAGCCGCTTCGCGGGTCCGCGCCGGCGATGTGAACGTGCTGCTCGGGCCGACCAATACCGGCAAGACGCATTACGCGATCGAGCGCATGCTGTCTTATTCGAGCGGGATGATCGGCCTGCCGCTCAGGCTGCTCGCGCGCGAGGTCTACAACCGGGCGGTGGAAAAGGCCGGGGCGGCGGCCGTCGCGCTCATTACCGGCGAGGAAAAAATCAAGCCGGAATCGCCGCGCTACTTCGTTTCGACCGTCGAGGCGATGCCGCGCGACCTCGATCTTGCCTTCGTGGCGGTGGATGAAATCCAGCTTGGCGCCGATCTCGACCGCGGCCATGTCTTCACCGACCGGTTGCTGCACTGGCGCGGGCGCGAGGAGACTTTGCTGATCGGCGCCACGACCATGCACCGCGCCGTGCGCGGACTTTTGCCCGGCGCCCGCGTTTTCGCCCGCCCGCGCCTTTCCAGACTGAGTTTCGCGGGCGACAAGAAAATAAACCGCTTGCCGCGCCGCAGCGCGATCGTCGCCTTTTCCGTCGAGGACGTCTATGCGATCGCCGAATGGATCAGACGCCAGCGCGGCGGCGCGGCAGTCGTCCTCGGCGCGCTCTCGCCCCGCACCCGCAATGCCCAGGTGGACATGTATCAAAATGGCGATGTCGATTATATCGTTGCCACCGACGCGATCGGAATGGGGCTCAATCTCGACGTCGATCACATCGCATTCGCGGCCTCCCGCAAATTCGACGGCTGGCAGCACCGGCGCCTGACGCCCGCCGAGTTCGGTCAAATAGCCGGCCGCGCGGGACGCCACCTTCGCGACGGGACTTTTGGCACGACCGGGCGCTGCGCTCCTTTCGACGCCGAACTCGTCGAAGCGCTGGAGGAGCATCGCTTCGATGCCGTGCAGCTGCTGCAGTGGCGTAATACGGACCTCGATTTCTCTTCCATTGCCGGGCTCGCCGCCTCGCTCGACGCCTTGCCGAAGGAACAAGGGCTCGTCAGGGCGCCTCTTGCCGAGGACCAGATGGCGCTCGACATCGCCTCGCGCGACGAACGAGCAACGCGGGCCGGGAAGTCGAGGGCCGATATCGCGCGTCTCTGGGAGTGCTGCCAAATCCCCGATTACCGCAAGCTGTCGCCGGCGGCGCACGCCGAACTCGTGCTTTCGGTGTTTGGCTTTGTCGTCCGCGCCGGTCAAATCCCCGACGATTGGTTTGCCCGTCACGTCGCGGCGCAAGATCGCGTCGACGGCGATCTCGACACTCTATCGGCGCGGCTCGCCGAGATACGAACCTGGACCTTCATTGCCAACCGTTCCGGCTGGTTGCGAGATCCCGCCCATTGGCAGAATGCCGCGCGTCGGGTAGAGGACAGATTGTCGGACGCCTTGCATGAACGCCTCGCCCAAAGGTTCGTTGACCGCAGGACGGGCGTTCTCATGCGCCGCCTAAGGGAGAACGCCATGTTGGAGGCCGAGGTCACCCCGAGCGGTGATGTGTTGGTCGAGGGCCAGCACGTCGGTCAGCTCAATGGATTTCGCTTCACGGCCGATCCGGAGGCGGCGGGCGAGGCCGCGAAGGCGCTGAACGCCGCCGCGCAAAAGGCATTGGCGCGCGAAATCGAGGCCCGCGCGGGACGGGTGAGCGAGGCCGTCGACGAAGCTTTCCTGCTTGCCAATGATGGAATCATCCGCTGGCTCGGCGAGGCTGTCGGCAAGATCGCCGCCGGCGCGCATGTGCTCGAACCCCGCGTGACAATTCTCGCCGACGAACAATTGGCGGGACACGCGCTCGAAACGGTACAACGGCGGCTCGATCTCTGGCTTGCCCAGCATGTGGCGAAACTTCTCGGGCCGCTCGCTGATTTGGAAAAAGGCGAAGGGCTCGATGGCATTGCGCGCGGCGTTGCGTTTCAGGTCGCTGAATCGCTTGGCGTGCTTGACCGCGCGCGCGTCGCCCACGAGGTGAAGAGCCTTTCCCAGGACGCCCGAGCCGTGCTTCGGAAATTCGGCGTTCGCTTCGGCGCCTATCATCTCTACCTGCCGAATTTGATAAAGCCCGCCGCGCGCGCCCTTGCCGCGCA
>JBQTKC010000072.1:0-2437 GCA_052386575.1 Beijerinckiaceae bacterium | reverse complement strand
CGCCGAGCCATCGAACAACGTTTTGCCAGTCACCATTAACAAGCGCTTCGTGAGTCATCCCATGCTGGAATCACAAATGATTCCTGGGCGCAACGGCTTATTTTAGCGCCTATGAGCCGCGATCCGGGGGTAGCGAGTGGATCGCTGTTGTAAAGGACGCGAGCTGCGCTCGCGCCGGCGCAGCCGGTGCCATAGCCCGTTGCTTTCGACGTGCGTTCTTCCGAACGCCCTATGGCATCCTTGACAACATCGAGTCCGCCTCGCCGATAATGGCCGCCGTTGAATGAATGACGTAATCTGACATAGACCGTCGGATCAAATCCAGACTTGTACAGCTTAGAGGCCTCGGTCTTGCAATACTTTGTTCTGTTATTTTCCCTGTAATCAGGAAATTTGACTCCCTACCGGGCTACCATGTCATTAAGAATTTTCGCAAGCACTCGACCAGCCTCGGGGTCAATTTGTCCGCGCGTTGCCTCTTCGAACCTTTGGACGCGCTCCCTCTGCTCGAGATAGCGCTCGGCCGGTAACAGCACGCTGCACGCTTCCTGACAGAGCACCCTCACTTGTATCAACGCCTCGGCGTCGAGTTCGCCCGACGAGAGCCGCCGGAGCTGATCAAGGATCCTGGCGAGCTCAGTCTTCGAGCGATCGAAATCATCATCATATTTCAGATAATAGTCCGCGTCGCCGACGATCAGCGTCCTTAGCGTCTTCATCTCGTCCGCTGTGAGGGCACTCCCGTTCTGCAGCTTTCCCTCCAGCGTTCCGCAACTGGTATGGGATTGCAGGACCTGTTTTGCCAAGGTCTCGATCTCCTCCAGCTGTTCGCTCAAAACCGCATAATTGTCGCTGGTCTCGGCGGCGGAGCATTGCGCGGCGGAATCGAGCGCCTGTATTACTTTGGCGGCGACTTCCTCATTGGCGGTCATCAAAGGGTCTCCTACATGGCCGATGGCAGCAACAGGTGTGCCCGGCGTCGGGCTAAGGAATCTTTCAACCCCGCAAACAGCGAAGCTCCGGCAATCTCCGGAACGGGGGAGAACGTAACCGAATGGATGTCCTTCTGGCGGATACCGTGCACTTTTTTCCTTTCGCCAAGCTGTCGCGTGGGCTAAACAGCAGCGTTTGGCCGAAGTCACTGAATGGAAGCCGATGTTCGTCATGGATTGGGCCAAGAGGCAGTCGCCTTCCCGCGAGGCCAATCTCAGACCCGCTCAGCGGTCGCGTAGCGAGACAGCGGGACCTTGGACGGCGTGCGGATGCCCCAGCCCGATAACTCGTTCGCGAGGCAGATCCCGGGCGTGAAGCCGGGCCTGAACACTCTGGCCAAATCTTCCCTGATCGTTTTCTCGTTCGGCGCCAGGCGACCGACGGTTTCGATGTGCATCTTGCGCGCTTGCAGCGGCGATAAACGGCTCGTGTCGATGCAAAGTGCGGGTTTCTCGCCCAGACGCTCGCGGAGGACCGTGGTTTGAGAGTCGATCATGGCGCTCGCGCAGGCCTCCAGTGTCGGCTTTTCTGGACCGCAGATGCTGAGGCGCGCAACGCCATACCAGGAGAAGATATCGAGGTAGCGGCCGCGCGCGAGCACGGCCGGCGCGCCGTAGCCGAAGTGCTTCCAATCCCGATCTTTCTCAGATGTGGCGAGATCGGGTATAAGTGTGCGGCCGGTTTCTGTTACCGGGTAGACGATGCAATCGCCGGCGTCGAAGATAAGCGCGTCGGGCGTTTCCTGCACCTTGCGCTTGACTGGCTTCGGATGCGGCTTCGCCCATTTGGCGCGTAGTTCTTCGAGCAGCTTGGCGCGCTTCTTCAGGTCGCGTTCAACCATGCCGCACGCGCGCTTGGTTTTGAGGTCGAGGCCGCTGTCGATGATTGCGTTAGCGGTCGCATATGCCGTCGCCGCCACCACGCCATGGGTGTGAAACTGGTCGGCCAGAGCCAACCACATATCTGGATATTCTTCGTCAGCCTGATCCTTCAGGTTCGGATAGGCCTCGGACAGTTTGGCGACGATCGCGTATTCGTCGAGCGGCGCACGAAGCAGTTCCTTGATATTGTCGCGAATTTCGTTCGCAGCATCGCTGCCGTACAGCGCGGCGCTCCAAGTTCCCATCGTTCGCTCCCGCGTGTTCGTGTCTCCTTGGGTTTCACAGTTGAACAAGCAAAACCCATAGGACGGTTCCGGAACGCCGAATCCGACAACGCATATTATATCATTTCCTGGTGCTGCCGGCGGCGAGCCGGTCGAGCTGATTGCGGTTAACATAATCCAGCGCTTCTTGGTCTTCCTCGGACGGCGTTATTTCGCACAATCCTAATCTAGCGGATGCGGATGGAACCGCGGCCTGGGCAACCATCGGCATCATATGCTCGCCGCGCACGAGCTTTGCATCATGCTTCGCCCATGCTTTCAGTTCGCCCTCGCGGCAGA
>JBQTKC010000071.1:0-3251 GCA_052386575.1 Beijerinckiaceae bacterium | reverse complement strand
CCCTTCATATCGCCGGCTCACATCAAAAAAACCAAGCTGCCCCATCGCGAAAACCCCGCTCTTACCGCCCGCAAACCTTGCATCCGATTCGCGCGGCGCTGGGAAGCACAATTTTTCGAGGTGCCCTCCTTAATGAATTTCCCATTATCCACGAGATGCCGACTTTGTAGAGGCCAAGATAGTCAGTTTCGGCGGATATCTGCGACGCCGGCCCTCGTCACGGAGGATCTCGTGAAAGCTAACTAAGCATGCGACCTCGCGAATCGGTATAGCGCGCTCACAGGGGATAGAAAACTTCGCCCCTGGCCGCCATGGCGCGCAGGCGCTCGCCCGGGCGGTAGATTTGGCCGAGGCCCGCCCAGTTGTTAGCGCGATCGACGACGTATTTAAGCCCGAGATAATCGGCGTATTTCAAGGCGCCGCCGAGATAGCGCGGGAAGCCAAGGCCGAGGATCAGGCACATATCCACGTCCCCCGGCGACGCGGCAATGCCATCCTCGACGCAACGCGCGGCCTCGAGGATCAACGGCAGCATCATGCGGGCAACAATCTCCTCCTCGCCGATGCTTGTCTTGCCATTGGGTTGCCCGGCCGCGAGCAGGCGCTCCGTCTCAGGGTCGATGTCCTTGCGCGGGCGGCCTTTGGAATCGCTCGCGTATTTGTAAAAGCCGCGGCCGTCCTTCTGGCCAAGACGCCCGCCGCCAAGCAATATCTCGAGCGCCGTCTCGTAAGGCACATCCATGCGCGGCGCAAATCCCGCCGAGACGATTTTCACGACATGGTGCGAAATATCCATGCCAATGACATCGATGAGGGTGGCCGGACCCATCGGCCAGCCAAAAGCTTCCATCGCCTTGTCGATTTCGACAAAATCGGCGCCGTCGCGGACGAGACGCAGAAACGCGATGAAATAAGGCGTGAGCGTGCGGTTGACGGCAAACCCAGGGCAATCCTCGACCACGATTGGCGTCTTGCCCAGCGCGGCCGCATAACCGGTGACCGCCGCGATCGTTCGTGCAGATGTTTTCGGGCCGCGAACCACTTCGACCAGCGGCATTTTTGGCACGGGATTGAAAAAATGCATCCCTATAAAATTTTCCGGGCGCCGCAGGGTTTGCGCCAAATCGCCAATCCGCAAGGAGGATGTATTCGAGGCAAGGATCGCGTTTGGGCTCGCAAACTCCTCGATCTCGCGTAACACCCTTTGCTTCACCGCAATATTTTCGGCGACTGCTTCGATCACCAAATCGGCGTTTTCGAATCCTTCATAGGCGAGGGTTGGCGTGATAGAACCTATGACCGTATCGGCCTTGTCCTGCGTGAGTTTTCCCGCCTCCACCGCCTTATCGATCAATTTGCGCGCTTCCGACATGCCAAGGTCGAGGGCCGCCGCGGAAATATCTTTTATGACGATTGGCACGCCGCGCGAGGCGCTTTGATAGGCGATACCGCCGCCCATGGTGCCCGCCCCCGCGACGGCCGCCTTTGCTACCCTCGGCGCGTCCTTGGCGTAACGGCGGATGGCCTTCTTCACGGCTTGCTCGTTGACGAAAATCGTAACAAGCGAGGTGGCGGCCTGTGTCTTCGCCACTTTTGCGAAAGTCTCGACTTCGAGCGCCAAGGCAGCATTGCGGTCGAGTCCCGAGGCTTTTTCCAGCAATTCCACCGCGAAATGTGCCGCCGGCAGATGCGGCTGGGCTCTTGCAGCCTGCGCCCTGGCATCGGCAAGAAGTGCTGCTGCCTCTTCCCCGGCAAGTCCGAGGCTTTGATTCATGCGGCGGCGCCGGTCTTGCCAATCGGCCTCGCCCGTGATCGCCATTTTTAGCATTGCGAGGGAGGCCAGACGAACTTCCTCCGGCGTGGCGACGGCATCGACCGCGCCCGCGTGCAGCGCCTGCTCGGCGCTCTGCTGGGCGCCAAAAATGATCCATTCCGCGCTCGCGGCGAGGCCAATCAGGCGCGGCAGGCGGACGGTGCCGCCGTATCCCGGAAAAAGCCCGAGATGGATTTCCGGAAAGCCAATTTTCGCGGCGCCCGACATCACCCGGTAGTCCGCCGCGAGCGCGGCTTCGAGCCCGCCACCGAGCGCGAGTCCATTGATCGCCGCGACCGTTGGTACCGGAAGGTCGGAAAGCGCGGTTATAATCTCGCTGTTCCCGCCGACAAAAGCCTCGATGTCTTTTTCCGGCCGTTTGAAGACGCCGGTGAATTCGAAAATATCGGCGCCGACGATAAAAGCGTCTTTGGCGCTGGTGAACAACACGCCACGGATCGCGGGCGTCGCCTTAATCGCGTCGATCGCGCGGCGCAATTCTCCAAATGTTAGAGCGTCGAGCTTGTTGACGGCCTCGCCACCGCGCTCGAATCTGAGTTCGGCTAATCCTCCGTCTTGCACATCGAGTTTAATCGTCTGACCTTCGAAGGACATGGCACACCTTACACTCAATTTGCCGATTGCGACTTATGGCGTTCGCGTCAGCTCGATGCAGCATTGCCGCAATACATTGTTCTATAGAAGGGATGGAGCCCACAAGCTGATTAGGATGGCGCAATGTCGGTCACATGCCAAACGCAAACGCGGCTCTATTTCCCCCAAAAAATTCCCCTTGTATAGGGCTCGCGGGGTCGCTCGACAATGTCTCGCGCTGCCCCTTGCTCGATGATGCGCCCGTCCTTCATCACCGCGATCTCGTCGGCGAAGCCGATCAACTCGCGCAAAATATCGGCGCCTGGGGTCTTCTCCGCGAGCGCGCGAAGGTTCATCATCTCATCGGTCATCGTCATTGGTCATCGGCCGGTTCCTCGGTTGCGTTGCGAATCGCAAACCGGCCCTACCGGAGAATCGTCAATGACCGCCGCACGCCGCACGCTCGCCACGGCGCCATGAAAAGCGCGCTTCGCGAGTGGCGTGCTCCCGAGCTGCTACACCACCGCTGCGGGCACGACCGATAATCTCGTCAGGCGGGGTCTCGCATGGCCTCAATTCCGTGAGAAATCCGTGTTAGAGTCCGACCCATAATTAAATTGAGTATTCGCTGAGGCAAGCCTCGCGAGGCGTCGGGAGAGCTGCCTGATGGAGGCGATGAGAAGCCACGCCGGATGATGCGATGGAGGCCTCCCAGTCCTTGGCGAGCCTGCGGCAGCGATTGATCCAGGACAGGGTGCAGTCATCTACCATGATGTTTCGAATTGTTGTGGACGAAGCCGAGCGTTCAGTTTGACGATGATTTTGCGCATGATGGCGACGATGG
>JBQTKC010000070.1:0-15657 GCA_052386575.1 Beijerinckiaceae bacterium | reverse complement strand
GAATCATCAGCGTGGCTAGATAGCCGGCGGTCATGACCTTTGCTATGGCCAGCGTAAAAAGATTGATCAGCTCGTCGGCCCCCGGGCCGACGATACCGGCGCCGAGAAGCGTGCCACTCCGGCTTGTGACAAGCTTGACGTGTCCGCCGCGCCGCTGCTCGATTCCAGCATGGTCCGTTTCGGCGAACGGCCAGCGGAGCACGCGAATATCTCGGTGCGCCGCCCGCGCTTGCGCTTCCCGCAGCCCCGCCGTGGCCATCGCGGGGGAGGTCAAAATAACCCTTGCCGCCACTTGCCGGCGCTCTCGCGCGCCTGACAATCCAAGAATGGTGCTCAGGACGACACTTGCGTGCTGTTCGCCGCCGCCTTGTCGCGCGCTTCGTGTGACCGCGCCGATTGCGCGGATGCGCCGGTTGCTGGTGGTAAACGAGGCGTCTGTCTCGATGCCGCTTTCGTTGTAACGGACCTTCGCCGCGGCAAGCCCAAGACCCTCGACGGACGGCGCACGGCCGGCGGCGACAAGTATGTGGGAGCCCGCGATTGGTTTTTCGTGGCGGGCGGAGACGAAAACACGAACGCCGTCGCCGTGCGGCTCGATCCGCGAAATCCGCACGTTCTCATGCACGGCGACGCCATCGCGCGCGAACGCGGCGCGCACCGGCGCGGCAAGTTCCTCGTCTTCCGCAGCGAATAATTCTCCCTCCGCGAGCACGATCGCCTCGCCGCCGAGCCGGCGCAGCGCTTGCGCCAGCGCGAGCCCCTCTGGATCGGCGCCGATGACGATAAGACAGCGGGGCGGATGCTCCAATGCGCAGAGCGCCGCGCAGTCGAGAGGCCGCACGAGGTCGAACCCTGGAATGGGCAGGATTTTCTCGACGGATCCGGTCGCGACAGCGAAGCGCCGCGCCTTGATTTTCTCGCCGCCCGCCTCGCAGGTATCGGGACGAGTAAAGCGTCCGGCCGCACGAATGACCTTCACGTTCATGGCTTCGAGACGCGCTTGCGTATAATTTGGCGCGATCGCCGCGATCGCCGCGGCGGCATGTTGACGCACGCGCGCGAAATGGATGTGGGGCGCGCCATCGGCGAGGCCGGAACCGCCGGCGCCGCGCGCCGCGGTGGCGGCCCGGCTCGCCGCCAGCAAGGCGTGGCGCGGAATGGCATCGGTAAGTCTGCGCCCGCCAAGCGCGGCCTTTTCGACGAGCACCACGGACCGGCCGCGTGCCGCCGCCCCAAGCGCGAGCGACAGGCCGCCAGGACCGCCGCCAATGATACATAGATCGGGCCGCAGGTCCGCCTTCATGGCGTTGCGCCTTCGCCAAATTGCCGCTTGCCGGTCACGGGTTCGCTCGCATGAAGATCGCCAAGATTTTTTCCCGCGGGCGAGGATTTACACCATTTCGGAGCAGAGCGCGCAACTTCGTCCGCCAAACGCCGCCGCGCATGGGCCGCTCATGCCAATCCAATCGCAATCGTGGTATGGCTGCGCGCGGCGTTACCGGCGGCCTGGGGACAAAATATGCACATCGCGATGATCGGTTCTGGCTACGTGGGGCTCGTGTCGGGCGCGTGTCTCGCGGACTTCGGACATACGGTCGTTTGCATTGACAGCGACAGACAAAAAATCGCGGCCTTGAAGGCTGGAAAAATGCCAATCTTCGAACCCGGCTTGCACGATCTCGTTGAAAACAACATTCGGCAACACCGGCTTTCCTTTTCCACCGATCTCGCCACATCGGTCGCTTCGTCTGCCGCGGTCTTCATTGCGGTCGGAACGCCGTCGCGGCGCGGCGACGGCCATGCCGATCTTTCGTTCGTCTACCAAGCGGCACGCGAGATTGCAGCTGGGCTCGATGGGTTTACCGTGGTCGTGACAAAATCGACCGTTCCCATCGGCACGGGCGACGAGGTTGAAAGGATCATCCGCGAGACCCGCCCCGGCACCGATTTCGCGGTTGTTTCCAACCCCGAATTTCTGCGCGAAGGGGCGGCGATCGACGATTTCAAGCGGCCGGACCGCATCGTCATTGGTGTCGAGGACGAACGCGCCAGAGCGGTCATGACGGAAATCTACCGGCCGCTCTATCTGAACCAAGCGCCCTTTGTTTTTACCAGCCGCCGCACGTCGGAACTGACCAAATACGCGGCCAATGCCTTTCTCGCCACGAAAATAACTTTCATCAACGAGATCGCCGACCTTTGCGAGCGGACCGGGGCCAATGTTCAGGACGTGGCGCGCGGGATCGGCCTCGACAAGCGCATCGGGTCCAAGTTCTTGCATGCCGGACCAGGCTACGGCGGCTCCTGCTTTCCGAAGGACACCCAGGCTCTCATCAAGACGGCCCAGGACCATGGCGCGCCGGTCCGGATCGTTGAAGAGGTCGCCGCGATCAACGACCAGCGCAAGCGCGGGATGGCCCGCAAGGTCGTCGCCGCCTGCGGCGGGACGGTGCGCGGCAAGACGATCGCGGTTTTGGGCCTCACCTTTAAGCCGAATACCGACGACATGCGCTACTCCCCCGCGATTTCGGTCATCACCGCGCTGCAGGACGGAGGCGCGCGCGTAAACGCCTTCGATCCCGAAGGCATGGATCAGGCGCGCCTTGTTCTTGAAGGTCTCACCTTTTATTACGACCCATATTCCTGCTGCGAGAACGCCGACGCTCTGGTCATCGTGACCGAATGGGATGCGTTTCGCGCGCTCGATCTCGATCGCATCAAATCGGCGCTCGCCGCGCCGGTCATGATCGATCTGCGCAACATCTACGACCCCGCGGACATGGCCCGGCGCGGATTTGTCTATTCCAGCGTCGGGCGGGGCGGCGTCCAGAACGACAGCAAAGGCTCATAGACCGAGTTCGCTCAAGCCCGGATGGCTGGCGGGACGCGGTCCAGCGGGCCACAGGAATTTACGGTCTTCCGGCGCGATCGCCACGACGTTGATGCTGGCTTCCCGGCGGTGCATGAGGCCATCGCCATCAAATTCCCACTGTTCGTTTCCGTGCGCGCGAAACCACTGGCTCGAAACATCGCGCCACTCATATTGGAAGCGGACGCTGATGCGGTTTTCGTGGAACGCCCAAAGCTCCTTGATGAGCCGGTAATCAAGCTCGCTTGCCCATTTGCGGGCAAGGAATTCGACGATTGCTCCGCGCCCGGCAAAAAATTCCGAGCGGTTTCGCCAGCGGCTGTCTTCGGTGTAGGCAAGCACCACGCGCGCGGCGTCGCGCGAGTTCCAGGCATCCCCGGCCAGGCGAACTTTCTCCGCCGCGGTTTGTAGCGTGAAGGGGGGCAAAGGCGGGCGGCCAAGCACGGTAATCTCCTCCAAACAAATAGTCCGTGTCCGGCCGCCGAAGCGGCGACGACACCGAGGCAGGGCCGGGGAGTCTCCGGCTCCTATTTGCCGCGAAGCTTATCCTTCAGTCCGCCCACCGCATTCTGAAACTTGCCGGCGGCCTTGCCGCTCTTGCCTTCGGCTAAAAGCTTGGCGTCGCCCGCGGCTTTGCCGGCGGCTTCCTTGGCCTTGCCCTTCGCCTGCTCTACCGAGCCCTCGATACGATCATTGTCCATGTCGTCTTCCTTTTCTTTCAGTGTGGGAACATTGTTTGCCTTGAGAGCCCAAAAATTCAAAAACAGCAGAAAGGTTCCATTCTGCGCGTTGGATTGGCTTCGCTCCATGATTTGGCGGCGCCAAGGCACACCCGCGAGAAACGCGGCGGTTCGCCGTCGGCAAGGGGCAGGGGAACCAAACGTTCAAAAGCGCGTTGCCAACGTTCCACGACCACTACGGTTTTCCTCAAACGTTGGAGATCAAATATGAGCTTAGGGAAAGGCGCACTGCTTTGGCTGGTTGGAGTTCCGATTCCCATCGTTATTCTGCTGATGTTGTTTTGGCGCTAGTTCGGAACCAAAGCCGTGCCCCGATAAATGGAACAGGCGGGAAGCAAGATTTTCGCATCCCGCCTGCGTTCGGCTCCATCGACTCGTTTGGACCGTGCCGGTGCCATTCCCTGCCGCGGCGCACTGCAAAAACGCGGTGACCATCATCTAGCCGGAATTCGGCCAACGCCGTCTTACCCATGGAGAACATGAATGGTGAATCTTCTTATTGGCGCGCTCATCACTTTCGTGGTTGTCATTCTGGTGCTGTACCTGGTGGAATTGCTGCCGATGGATGGCCGCGCAAAGCAGATCGTGCGCGCGATCGTGATCATCATCGGCATCATCTCGCTTCTAAAGTATCTTGCAGTCTTTTGAGACTTGGCCGCTTCAGGCGTTTCTGAAAATATTCGACACCAAGAGAGTAACCCGCGTATCCATCACGGCGGCGCAGGGAGCAACCATCTTCTTGACCAGAGCCGGAAAAGCCGTCGACCCGCGCGACGGCTGCCTTGCACGCCTAGCCTTTTTTTATATAGACTTAGTTGATACAAGCACGCGGCAGGCAGGAAATCGCCGCAAGTCTTTTATGGGCGCGACACTTTAGCAAATACGTTCGGCCAGGCGGCCTTCGCCCGCGCGATCGGCGAATATGGTTCGGTGATCTTTGGCTTAATCTTGGATAATAACGATATGGAGTTTCTTCATGCAATTAACCCGCTCTATTCCCTGTCCGGGTTTTTTGTCGGTGCATTGGTAGGCTGCACGGGAGTGGGAGGCGGATCAATTATGACTCCGTTGCTGGTTCTTTTGTTCGGAATCCATCCCGCGACGGCGGTTGGCACGGACCTCCTCTACGCCGGCATCACCAAGAGCGGCGGGACGATCGTTCATGGTCTGAACCGTACCGTGAATTGGCGGATCACGCTCTTGCTTGCCGCTGGCAGTCTCCCAGCGGCAGCCTTGACGCTGCTGGCGCTTTCGGAGCTCGGCGGGGACAGTGTTCGCACGAACGCGGTTATCTCAACAGCGCTCGGATACGCTTTGCTCCTGACGGCTCTAACGCTAGCTGTCCCTAAACGGGTTTTGCACCGCGCGACAGGACGTCTGCGAGAGCTGCCCGAGCGCCAAACCACGGCCCTCACCTGTATGTTCGGCGCTCTCGTTGGTATGCTTGTGACGATATCGTCGGTTGGGGCGGGGGCGATCGGCGTCACCGTATTGTTGCTTCTCTTTCCCAAGGTTCCGACTGTCCGAATTGTCGGGTCGGACATCGCTCACGCCGTGCCGTTTACCCTCTTCGCGGGCTTGGGGCATGCGTTTCATGGTTCCGTGGACTGGATGATGCTCATATCTTTGTTGATCGGCTCGCTGCCGGGAATCGCGCTCGGCGGCCAGATTGCCGCATTTGGGCCAGATCAGGTTTTGCGGACTCTGCTTGCATGTGCACTGTTTGCCGTGGGCGCGAAGTTGTTGTATTAGCGCCAGGCGCGCGGGCCGATGGCGCTAGTGCTAAAGGCACGGCGCAGTCAGCCGTTTCCGCATTTCACCATTGTTCTATCCGAACACAGTGGCGCCGGCATTTTCGATCTCCCGATCGATGCAACGACGGCCCGTCGTATGCGCTGGGCGCTTACGCGGGAACTTCGGCGCTCCGCCGCCGCGGGGACCTTCAAGTGCAGTGCAGCAGATTTTCTTCGTCGTTGCCGGCCAGTGCGCGCATCTCCTTGAGCGTGCGATTGTCGAGCACGGTCGCGATCGCGTTGCGCGCCTCCAACATGATGAGACGGACGCAGCAATGGTCCTCATCGGCGCAATCCTCGCAGCGCCGGTAGGAATTCTTGCTTGCGCAGGCGACCGGAGCAAGCGGTCCATCGAGGACGCGAACGATATGGCCAACCTTGATTTCATCCGCCGGCCTCGCCAATGCGTAGCCGCCGCCCTTGCCCTTTTTTGAATAAACGAAGCCGGCATTGCGCAGCTCGCTGAGAATCGTATCAAGAAATTTTTTCGGAATTTCATTGGCATTGGCGATGTCGTTCACGAGCGTCGCCTCGCCCGCGGGTCGTCCGGCAAGGTAAACCATCGCCTTCAGACCATATTTTCCTTTTTTGGTGAGCATTCTTCCACCCTCGGCCGGCAGGCCGCCGTGCAAGCGGACCCCGCCCGCGACAATATTTAGCTGGTTCGTAAATATCCACAAGTCTTATAGTTTTTGACGGGAAATTTTGCCGTTATTCCGCCGTCCCATCGATTATGAGCGGCCATCTCCCGGCGGGGATGGAGGCCAAAGCCAAGCGTCCAAACCGCCATAACGAGGCCGCGACCATTGCCAGCGGCGGTCCGTGCGAGCGCGCCAAATCACCCCTCGGCCGCAAGATCGAACGCGCCGCGATCGATCCCGCCGCCCACAAGAATCGCGCGCTTTCCCGAATGATTGGGGGCGCCGACCACGCCTTCCTGCTCCATCCGCTCGACGAGAGAGGCCGCCTTATTATAGCCGACCGACAGGCGGCGCTGGATATAGCTCGTCGAACATTTTTTGTCGCGCAGAACGATATTGACGGCGCGGTCGTAGAGATCGCCCGCTTCCTCGGCATCCATGCTGCCCGGCGCCGGCTCGTCCTCACCCTCGCCCTCTCCGTCGTCGTCCTCGGTGATGGCGTCGAGATATTCCGGCTGCCCTTGAGTTTTCAGATGCGCGACAATCTTTTCGACCTCGTTGTCGATGACGAAAGGCCCATGCACGCGCGAAATCCGCCCGCCGCCCGCCATGTACAGCATGTCGCCCGAGCCTAGCAGCTGCTCGGCGCCTTGCTCGCCCAAAATCGTGCGGCTGTCGATCTTGGAGGTGACCTGGAACGAAATGCGGGTTGGAAAATTCGCCTTGATCGTCCCGGTGATGACATCGACGGAGGGGCGCTGCGTCGCCATGATGAGGTGGATGCCCGCCGCGCGCGCCATCTGGGCAAGCCGCTGGATCGCGCCTTCGATGTCCTTGCCGGCGACCATCATCAGATCGGCCATTTCGTCCACGATCACCACGATGAAAGGCAGGACCGAAAGCTGCATCGCCTCGTGTTCGTAGATCGCTTCGCCGGTCTCTTGATCATAGCCTGTCTGGACCGTCCGCGTGAGGGTCTCGCCTCTAGCCGCCGCCTCGGCGACGCGGGCGTTAAACCCGTCGATGTTGCGGACGCCGAGCTTCGACATGTTCTTGTAGCGCTCCTCCATTTCGCGAACCGCCCATTTGAGCGCGACGACCGCCTTCCTTGGGTCGGTGACGACCGGCGCCAGCAAATGCGGGATCCCGTCATAGACCGACAATTCGAGCATTTTCGGATCGACCATGATGAGACGGCATTCCTGCGGCTTCAACTTATAGAGCAACGACAGGATCATCGTGTTGATGGCCACCGACTTCCCCGATCCCGTCGTGCCCGCGACGAGAAGATGCGGCATTCTTGCCAGATCGACGATGATCGGCTCGCCGCCGATTGTCTTGCCGAGCGCGATCGCCAGCCGGTGTTTGGTTTTCTCGAAATCCTGCGACCCGAGCAATTCGCGCAAATAAACGGTCTCGCGCCGCTGGTTCGGCAATTCGATGCCGATGGCGTTGCGCCCCTGAACCACGGCGACGCGGGCCGAAAGCGCCGACATCGAACGCGCGATGTCGTCGGCAAGACCGATCACCCGCGAGGATTTGATGCCGGGCGCCGGCTCCAGTTCGTAAAGCGTCACCACCGGACCTGGCCGCACATGAATGATCTCGCCCTTGACGCCGAAATCCTCGAGCACGCCTTCAAGCAGTCTGGCGTTCTGGCTAAGCGCGTCCTCGGAAACCATGTTCGCGGCTTGCTTCTTGGGCTCGCCGAGGATATGCAGCGGCGGCATGCTATAGACGTGCCGCGCCAGCTGGTTCAACAACGAGGGCCGCACCTCCTGAAGCGCGCGCGATCCGGGTTTTAGCGCGCCAACTGCCGCCGCGATGACGCGGCGCGGCGCAAAGATGTCGCGATCCAGGTCCCGGTTTTGTTCCGGCGGGGTCCCCCTACTCGCGGCGCGGACAGCCGGCGGGGCATAGGCGCTGGCGTCGAAATTGGACTGTGCTGGTTCTGGGCGTGGCCAGTGCAGCGGCTCTTCGGCGAGATCGAGAGGCCGCGCAAAGGCGCCCTCGCGCAGCTGCCCCGCCAGGGCCGATGCGGGCGGTGGCGGCGCGCGGCGGCGCCTGATTTGGCGGGCCAGCGCCGCCCGCACGCTGAGACCGGCATGAATGATGGCGCCAAGCAAAATGAGCGCGAAGCCTGGCTCGCCGGCGGCGTCGTGATCCTCCGGCTCCGGTGCGTCCGCGCGGCCGGGCAGCGGGTCTTCTTCGTCCTCGTCCAAACTCGCTAATGCATAGTCGCGCAGGCTGATCGAGGCCGATAGGCAGAGGATCGCGCCTACCGCAAGGATGGCGGCAAATACCAGCATGCCGGAGCCGTGCGCGGCGAGCATGCGCCTTGGAACCGCGAGAATTGCATCCCCCACGACCCCTCCGAGGCCCGTCGGCAAGGGCCAGCGGGCGGTTGGCGGCAGCAATGCGGCGAGTCCCGCCGCCAACACGCCGCCGCCGAGCCATAGCGCCAGCCTGGCTTTTGCCCGCTCCATGCGACGGGCCGCGACGAGCCGCCATCCCCAAAAGCTCACTGGCGCCAGAAACGCGAGCGCCGAGAGGCCGAGCATTTGCATGATAAGGTCGGCGGCAACGGCGCCCGGCGCGCCAAGAAGATTGTGCACCGGTCCGGCAGCCGCATGATTAAAACTCGGATCCTGGACAGACCAGGAGGCCAAAGCCAGGCCAAGCCCCGCCGTGACGGCGATCAGGCCGAGGCCCGCGAGTTCGGCGGCGCGCCGCAGCGCAAAAGCCCGCAAGGATTCCGGAACCCGGTCGAGGTATGTGAAACTTGCCGTTGTCCGCATTATAGTCCGCCGCAATTGCGCCGTTTTCATTTTTCTCGGTCCTTCCGCAGGCCGCGACGGCAGCACGCTGGCCGCGAAAACGCTAAATGTCTTGTCATCCGGCGCAGGTTCGAGCTTGCAGCAACTTATGAGGATGCGGTTAAAGGTGCTTTAACCTGCGCCGCCCGCAACGATGGGGGCGCAAGAAGCGCAAGTTGGGCCGTCTCTCCGGCGCACTGTCCATGACAGACAGGAATTCGATTTTTAAGCTCGCGGCATTAGACGGGCGCATAATGGCCTGCCGTATCTGCGTTGAGACACCGCGCGGCGCGCCGCTCCCGCACGCGCCGCGTCCCGTCTTGCGGCTGTCATCGACCGCGCGGCTGCTCATCGCCAGCCAGGCGCCTGGCGTAAAAGTGCACCTCAGCGGGCTGCCTTTCAACGATGCCTCCGGCGATCGCCTGCGCCAATGGATGAAGGTTTCGCGCGAAGAATTCTACGATGAGACAAGGATCGCGATTGTGCCGATGGGTTTTTGTTTTCCGGGCCACGATGCGAGCAAAGGCGATCTGCCGCCGCGCCGCGAATGCCGCGAAACCTGGCATGATGAATTGTTTTCGATCATGCCTCAAATCGAATGCATTCTCGCGATCGGACGCTTCGCGCAGGACTATCACTTCGCGAGGGCTGGAAGGCCATTGCCGAAGATCCTCAAGGTTGACGATATCGTTCGCCGTTGGCGCGATTTCGCGGGCGAGAGGCCGAAAATCATCGCCCTGCCGCACCCCTCCTGGCGCAATAGCGGCTGGATCAAACGCAATCCTTGGTTCGAGCACGAGGTTCTGCCGGTGTTGCGGACCGAAGTCGCACGCGCGATTTTTACTACGCCCGGTGCTTAGCGGCCGGCGGGTGGCGCGGTCAGCCCCAGCCGGGCAGAGACTCTTGGGACAACCTGCCGCCCGCACCCCTTGGTGCGCGCGCCGTTTGGCGTTTTGGGTTCGGCTTGATAGACTTGCCCGCGATTGAAGGGGACCGATTGCCGCAGGCTACGGGTGTAACGTGGAACCATTGGATGGCGCCGGACCTATGGATCTCGCGATTTGCGTGCCGGGGCTAAGTCCGCCCGCCGGAGGGGTCGCCATCCAAACGCCCCACTCCCCCGCACGCGGCGCGGCGAAAGCCGCCGCCGGCGCCTCGATTCGCGCCCCCGCGGACCGGCAAAGGCACGAACACACCTACGCCGCGCTTGATCTCGGCACCAATAATTGCCGGCTCTTGATCGCCCTTGCGGCGCGGGCTGGCCAAGGACAAGACGGCTTTCGCGTCATCGATTCATTTTCCCGGATTGTCAGGCTCGGCGAAGGTCTGTCGAAAACCGGCGAACTCGGCGCATCCGCGATCGAACGCACCCTTTGCGCGCTCGAAATATGCCGCGACAAAATGCGAGCGCGGGGCGTAACCCGCAGCCGATTGATTGCGACGGAGGCCTGCCGGTCAGCAAGCAACGGCGCCGAATTTTCGCGCCGGGTGCGCGAGAAGACGGGGCTCGAACTCGAGATCGTGGACCGTGAAACCGAGGCGCGGCTGGCCGCCGCCGGCTCCGCCTCGCTTGTCGATTCCGCCGCCGAAGGCGTAATTTTGTTCGATATTGGGGGCGGGTCTTCGGAGCTCGTCTGGCTTGCCGGGGCCGCGCCTTGCGCGCACTTAAAGGATATGGTGCAGGGCGAGCGCATCCGTTTTTGGGTTTCCCTAAAAATCGGCGTCGTCAACTTGGCGGAGAAATTCGGCGGCGTGGAAGTTTCCGGCGCGGCATTTGAAGCAATGGTCGCTTATGTCATGCCGGAACTAGGGAGCTTTGCCGCGATGGCGGACGGCGAGCGGCGCGGCCGCCATTTTCATTTGCTTGGCACCTCCGGCACGGTGACGACGATCGCCGGGGTTTTTCTGGGCCTCGCCCGGTATGATCGCCGCCGCGTCGACGGTTTGTGGATGTCGAGCGGTGAGGTGGATCATGCGGTGGCGAGCTTGCGCAAGATGACTTACGAAGAGCGCGCCGCCAATGCTTGCATTGGGCATGGCCGCGCCGATCTCGTTCTCGCCGGCTGCGCCATTCTTGAGGCGATCCGCCGCGCCTTTCCGGCCGAGCGCGTCCGTATCGCCGACCGGGGTTTGCGCGAGGGCATGCTGATCCAACTCATCCGCGAGGACAGAATTTGAACAAACTGCGCAGAAATTGGCTTCCCGCGCGCTGACAATTATTATGTGGTTTTGCGCGCCTATGCGCGGGTGGAGGCTTTGATCCGGTCGCAGTCGGAGCCGGGTGCCTTTCCTCTCCCGCCTATTGCGTTGGTGGAGTAGGCGCTGTCGGCTAAGGAAAATTTTTGTAAGTGTTCAATTTTAGAAACTGGAGTGCTGAGCCGGTTCGCATTTGGTCTGCGGGACCTATCGCGCCATAGTTTTTGGGTGATTCAAGAATTCTGCACAAATCCTAGCAAGTTGATCCAACACCCCTTTTTTTGTGCAGAAATGACGTGCAAAAATATCCCCTTGAATTTGTCACGCGATATGTGTATCCTATCCTGAGATGATATACGAGGAAGGTGCCCCATATCCGACGAGCACACGCTTGAATTTCTCTTGGCGTTCGATGGTCGGGTGCACCACCTCGAAAAGGGCTACTGGCTCAAATTCGAGATTGCCCGCGTGGAGCCGACGCCGGAGCGTCCCCACGGATTGCGCTACGCCTTCACGTTGCACGACCCCGACGGGAAGCGGCTTGTCGGCTTTGACAACGCCCACGGAGCGCCGCCGTTGGGTTCGCGCTTTCGCCCAGCCAAGGAAGAACACGATCATTGGCATCGAAGCGGCGACGATCTGGGGCGGCCTTACGCGTTCACGACCGCCGACCAATTGCTTGCGGATTTTTTCGCCGAGGCGCGGCGGGTTTTGGAAGAGCGCGGCATTAGCGACGCCGTAGTGGGCGCAAGCGACCGGCAACGAAAGGAGTCCGAACCATGAAGGTACAGCGCCTGAGCGATCTTGAAAAAGAGATGCGGAAGGTGGCGCGTGGCGAAATCACCGCCTCCAATGACGCGGCTTCGCCAAGCGTGGAATCCACGGAAGCCCTCCTTCGGTTGTTGACGCCGGACAATCGCAGCTTGTTGCGCACGATCCGCGACGCCAAGCCGCAATCGGTCGCCGAGTTGGCGCGGCTCACTAATCGCGCCGAGCCGAATTTGCTGCGCACCTTAGGCAAGCTAGAAGCTTTCGGGCTTGTAGAAATGCGCACCATCGACCGGCGACGCGTCCCGACGCCGGTCATCGGCATGTTGCACCTCGACATCGACCCTTACGCCATGACCGACAAGATCGAATTCAGTCCCGCGCCGTGAGCTGCCTATTGAGAGGTGACGCGATGACCAAGGAACGGAAAGGCAGCGTGAGTCGAGAGACCTTTGACGACTTCCTTGCCCATCAAGGCATATTGGAAGTGTGCGAGGATCGCGCCACCAAAGAATTGGTCGCCGAGCAGATTGCCGGAACAGGCACCCGCGATTTGGCGCGGCTCAAGGGCGAGAGGGAATGATATACGGCTACGCGCGAGTCCCGACCGGCGGCCAGAGCGTCGACGCGCAAGTGAAGCAACTTTGCGCCGCTGGAGCCGAGAAGGTCTTTAAGGAGACAGCGAGCGGCGCCCCGTGCTCGTCGTGCAAAGCGATCTTTTTGCCGACCTTCCATCCGTGGTGATTTGCCCTTTGACGGCGACGCTTCGCGATGATGCTGATCAGTTCCGGCTCGAAGTCGATCCCTCGAAGCGAAACGGACTGCGCGAGGTTTCGCGGATCGCCATCGACAAAATCACGGTCGTTCCCGTATGAAACAACGCTTCATCATTGATTTTTAAGGGCTTCTTCCTCGTTTAATATATCTGTTGCAGAATAGCGGCCTATTTGTCGGTCGAAACCGGACGGCTTTTGTGATATAAATGCAGCATGACACGCGACGAGATCATTAGGACGTTGAAGGAGCGCGAGGCCGATTTGCGGGCGCATGGCGTTACGCATGCCGCCCTGTTCGGTTCCCTCGCGCGTGACGAGCAGCGACCCGGCAGCGACATAGATATTCTGGTTGACCTAGACCCCTCCATTGTCGCCACGATGTTCGACTATGCGGGGTTGAAGGATTACGTCGCGAGCCTCTTTCAAGGTTCGGTGGACGTGATCGACAGGGAAGCCTTGAAGCCTCGCTTTCGGCCTCACGCGACCGCCGACGCGATCTATGCTTTCTGACACCGAACGGGACGCGCTGGAGGACATACGCAACAACATTGCCCGCGCCATGCGCTTTGTTGACGGCTTCGACCTCGATGCCTTCCTTGCCGACGATAGGACCCTATTACGCCGCGACGCGCTGCCTCGAAATTATCTCCGAAGCCTCGCGCCGTCTGCCGCCTGCGTTCAAGGAACGGTTTCCCAAAATCCCTTGGAAGCAGATTGCCAGTTCCGGCAGCATCTACCGCCACAACTACGAGAACGTCCAAGAGCTACGAATCTGGAATACGATTCACGAAGCCCTGCCCTCGCTTCGCATCGTCTGGGCGCCGCGTTGCAAGAGTGATTTACAGCTATGCTGTTGCGGATCAATCGGGCTCTCGCCCTCTTCCTGGGCATCGTATGATGTATGGACGTGTGTGATTCGTCCGGCGGCTAGTTACGATGACCGCGCACGGACGCCTTATGCTGACTGTGCTAGGCGGGTTTGCCGAGTTCGAGCGCAAATCGATCCGCGCCCGCACGAGCAAAGGCCGCGAACGTGCCAAGGCGCGCGGGCAGAGTTTAGGGAGACCGTTGAAACCTTACCCCGCATCGGCAAAAAGAGGCCGTCAGGCGGCGCGACAAGGGCGATGAAACGCTTGATGAAATCGGGCGCGGTTACGCGGTCAGCGCCGCGACGATTTCGCGGCTCCACTGCCCCGCCGCGTAGGTGTAATAGCCGCCTGGAGCGTCAATCCATGCCGTAAAGCTACCGCCGATCCACGCGCGAAAGTCTTCTGGTGCCGCCGCAAGCCGTTCGATGTGTTCGCCCCACGCGGCCTTAGCTTTCTCGAGCGAGTCAAACTGGCGAGACTCAGGCACACGCTCAGCCCTATTGCCGTTACTGACCCCAATACTGCGGGGGTTAAAATGTTAGCCGAATTTAGGCGGCGGAATTTGGCTGTTTGGCATAGGTATCTCCTTCTAGTGGGCGCTCCCAAGCTCATGAAAGCTCCCCCTAACGAGCCTCGCTTCCTACAGCCGTAACCCACGATGTTCTAGGCATTTACGGCGGTTTGTGCTAGATTATCCCCATGATTAATCTGTCTCAAGAAATCGAAGCGCTTATTCAGGCTAAGGCCGATCGCACAGGACGGACGGCTGACGAGATATTGCGCGAAGCGCTCGTCCGCACCGGCGACGTGTTGACGTGGCGCAGTTCGGTTGAGCCGCCACCCGCAGGCTTGACCAGGGACGAACTGATTGCCCGTATGGAGGCTATCGCGGCGCGCAGCGCGGCGCGCCCTATGGCCGATCCAAGGGCTATCGACGAAATCATTGGTTACGATGATTTCGGCTTGCCGCGATGATCGTCATTGATACATCTGCGCTGATAGCCATTCTCAACCACGAACCGGAACGCACAGCCTTTTATACAGCCATTGCCGCCGCTGATCGGTGTCTCGTCAGCGCCGTGACTTATCAAGAAACCGGTCATGTAGTTTTCGCCAAACGCGGTGTCAACGGGCTTTATGATCTTGAGGATTTTCTCGCCCTGATCAAAGCCGAGATCATCCCGCACGATATGCAGCTTGCCGCTTTGTCGCTTGAGGCATTCCGACGCTACGGCAAGGGCATCCATGCCAAGGCGCGGCTCAATTTTTGCGATTGCGCCACCTATGCGCTTGCCAAGGCGATGAACGCGCCGTTGCTGTTCAAGGGCGACGATTTCGCGGCGACCGACGTGCTGGCTTGTCTTTGAATTGACCCGCGCCCGCACCGGCGAAGGCCGTAAGCGCGCGAAGGCGAAGGCTGTGAAAATGGGGCGCAAGCCGAAACTCCCGCCGCACCAGAAGCTCGAAGCTATCAAGCGGCGCGATAAAAACTGGGAAACCTTGCGCTCGATAAGGCGCAGCTACAATTTCAGCGCGGCGACGATTGCGAGGCTGGCATGAAGATTCTTGAAGAGATCATCGACCTTGCTGTGGACAACTCCGGCCCACTTTCCGTACTGCTCCGGAAGCGTCTTCTCTTGGCCCACACACTGAAAAATCAACGCTTACAAACTTGGGCTGAGGAAGAGCTAGTCGGTGCCCGCACATGGGTTACAGGGTTGGCCTAAGGATGGAGCGCCCAATGCGACTGCTTGTGAAATGGGTGGATTTACGCGGCGGGTATACGACACCGGTCGCATTTCGGACGCCGGTTGTCGATGAGGACACCGGCAAGGAGGTCGGGTTCGTTCAGCTGAAAGGTCTCCGCGCCGGAGATACATTTCGCTCTTCGAGGGAAAATTTCAGGCTGATTTCGAGTCTCAAGAGCAGTGTGAGGCATTCGCCAAAGCCGTCGAAGCTGTGCTGCACCACATGACGGCTGTCGAAGATGAACGAGTGGACACTCAAACTTGAGCGGCTGGACGATTTCGAGGTTGTCATTGTGACAGACCCGGCTTACCTTGGAGAGCTTTGCAAAAGTTCCAATCCTGTGATTCTGTTAGACTTTCGCAGGGATGATTCGCCGATGCCGCGGCGTTGCTTTTCTCAACCTTCGCTCGCCGGCGCATTCGTGAAGGCCTATTCTCGGG